>DAVT01000047.1 GCA_002505685.1 Euryarchaeota archaeon UBA501
AGCTCCCATCGTACCGGCGCCGATAACGGCAACTGTACGATTTGTCATTTTCATTTCTCCCGACCATATGCTGCCAGAGCAGATTGGAATAGGCGTTGACGTGGAACATCATGCTCGAGGAAAGAGTAGAATGGGGCCAATTTTTTGAGCAATTCAATTGAAGCCGCATAAGCACCATACTTGAACGGGCAAGCATCCTGAGTATTGGGAATATCAAATCCTAACTTTGCCAGCCCCTTCCGAGTGTCTTCATCCCAAATTGCATATGTGTGTTTGGTAAAATGCAGATAAGCCGAAAGTCGAACCACATCATTTCGGGCCTCTTCAGTCAAACTTTCAATCAACAGAGTGTCTGGGAAACGAACTGCATAGAGAAAGAGCAAGACTTCCCTCTCAGTATCACTCTTCCAACCCCTACGTTCAAAACCCATCCATTCATCAATCAAATCTAGGGTATGGCTAGAATATGGACGACTAATTCGATACAACAATTCTTCATATCCATCAGAATCTTGTTCTTCTGAATGGTGGTGGGCTTGGAATAATTCGGGTACTCTCTCAAAGAATGGGACGAGGGCCTCCCTGTTGACATTCATGAGCCCATAGGCGAGCATTGTCATTTCCATCCACTCCTTCAGTTGCCCTTCCATTCACGATACTGAATCCATTCTTGCGTTAGATATTCTTCGCGCAGAATCCTTTCATCTTCCTCTGTTGGTAATACGGAATCTAGGTATTCCTGCCAATCCGCATCATTGCCTTCAAACGGTTCTCCATGAACGGTCCACTTCTGTCCATGGTAGTTTCCAAGGCCGCGATTGAATTTATCGCTGGGGATGAACAATTCTGGTTCACCTTCTTTCCTTGGTTTGCTAATACGAACCATTTCGGCTTTGATTTCATTGAAGTAATGCATTCTTGATTCTTCATTCAGATGCTCGCGGATGGCCTCGACTTCAGATTCTCTTTCATCATAACGCCCCTTGACACCGTAAACGTATGCCCATTGAGCAGAGGTGCTCTCATCGGTGCCGAATAGATCCAAACCGGTACTCACCCATTTGTTGATGTATTTCTGAAGGAAAGCCATTGGAATGACACCTTGCTTTACAATTCGTCGCAGCCCGTTTGCACCGGTTCCGAGGTGGAACGATTCTTCCTTAAGCATCGGGCCCATGCTTGCAGCGAGGGGTCTGAACGACGATGTACTCAACATTTTCAATTGGAATTTACCATCCCTGTCAATGAAGTGCGTGAAGCAGAAGAAATCGAGCCAGTGGTCGATTGGTTCATTGAACGAACCCAATAGTCTACCTCTGTCTTCCTCATTCCTGTTTTGGTTGGCCATTGAGTTTCTCTCTAGTAATTTCATGGCTTCGCGAACACCTTGCTCACCGAAGAAAGTACACAACAAGTAGGCCATTTGCCAACCATGGCGTTGCTCTTCACACATAATTCGAAGAGCTGATTTCCGATCGTATTCTGTCGGAGCAGAATCTAGCAAGTGATTTTGCTGCTCGACACTTGCAAACTCAGTATCGCCCTGCACAGTCACCATCGAGATAATTGCGTCGCGGATATTCTGCTGGGGGATTTGCATCCTTCGTTCCCACTTGGGCATCCCTTCAAAATCTCCGAATTCGATTTTCTCGCCGGCAGTATCCCAATCGAATTTGATGTCAAAAGTATAGTCACCCAACCAACTGGGGTCAAATCCAATTCTCGTTTGCCATTCTTGGAACTCTGAAATCCAAGCTTCAAAGTTGGGAGTGTAAGTCTCCACAACCTCAGTATCACTGTCATCATAACGCATGTTGTCCCGTAGGGACAATCATATTTCAAATGGCGTTTTTTGACATCACTTTCCGGAGAAGCGAGGTGTGCGCCTTTCGACGTACGATGCAATTCCTTCTTTGGCATCTTCAGACTGGAATAGGTCAGATTGCAATTCGCGCTCCAATGCTAGGTGGTATTCCAGTGGAATCTCAATTCCACTCTGTACACTTCGCTTGATGTTTCCAATCGCCTTTGCCGCTGCCAAGGGCAGTGTGAACTGTCCTGCATAGTCGAGTACATCTTGGCGGAATTCGTCCAATGTCATACTATCATACAGGTCGTGAACCAAGTTCATTTCTTTGGCTTCTTCAAATGAGAATTTACGGCCTGTGACCATGATTTCCATTGCATTCGCCTTGCCAACCAATCTTGAAAGACGAGCAGTTCCACCCGTGCCTGCAAGAACACCTAGGGCCACTTCGGGAAGACCGATTTGGAAATTTCCTTTCAGCGCGATCCGGATATCGGCGGCCATGGCGATTTCTAGACCACCTCCTACTGTGTGCCCATTCAGTGCTGCAATGACCAATTTCGGTGTCTGTTCCAAACGAGACAAGGTTTCGTTTGCATGTAGGCAGAAGAAATACTTGTAACGTGGAGATAGACTGTTCAGGTAGTTGATACTAGCCCCTGCTGAGAAGAATTTCTCACCGTGTCCGGTCAACAAAATTACGGAAACATCACCGTCAAATCGAGCGTTTAGAATGGCTCCGTCGATATCTTCCCACATCTCACGTGTGTACGTATTCACGGAGGTTTTTCCTTCGGTGAGTGGATTGCCATCCGAATCGGATACAAGTTCGATAATTGCAATTCCATTGTCGGTGACACCGTAATTCACAAGGTTGTTAGGCATGGCTTCCATTATTGGCCAATTAGACATGACAACCGCGAATCGCAACAGGCATATCAAATAGACGCCATCGACGGCTTATACTTCAAACACGTTTCTCGGTAGAAACAAATTGCCTGCATCCATCTTTCACGTGCAATATTTCGGAATGAACCGCGACACGATTGTGAGCCAAGAATTCCACCCCAGGTAGATAACCTGAACAAACCCCGGAAGCCACAAAAATTGCATCATCAGAGGCACATAATTCATCTCTACCCCAAATGCGATCCACATCATCGCCTACCATCTCAGCCGCTCGGCGAGAGTGGTCCTCATTGGTCGTGACCAACTTTCCTTCGAAGTGTCCGCCAAGTCCCCGCAGTGCAGTGGCAGTGATGACTCCTTCCGGTGCGGCTCCAATGCCCATCAGCATGTCGATGTCAGAGTTTGGGTCGGCCGCATTCAAAGCCGCAGATACATCACCATCTCCAATAAGTGGGACTGCGACATCCAAGGTCCTGAGTTCTTTGATCAGTTGTTCATGTCGTGGTCGATCCATGACGACGACTTTCAATTCCGAAGGTGATTTTTCTAGTGCTGAGCAAGCCGCCTCAATGTTCCAATCCGTTGAGGCCTCAAGGCTCAATACACCGTTCAATTCAGGACCGCCCGCTATTTTGTCCATATAGCAATCTGGGGCATGCAACAATTTGCCCCTTGGAGCAGCTGCAAGTACCGCGATTGCATTGGGCGAATCTGTAGCACAATTGTTGGTGCATTCTAAGGGGTCCACAGCGATGTCAATCTGTGGCGCCCCATCAACACCTTGTAGACATCCGAGCGGTTCGCCAATGTAGAGCATCGGAGCATCATCTCGCTCCCCTTCTCCAATCGCTACACGCCCATCAAATGGAACGGAATCAAACACGGCGCGCATGGCTTCAACAGCCGCCCCGTCTGCCTTTTTCCGCTCGCCTCGCCCGCGCCATTTGGCAGCGGCGATTGCAGCATCTTCACAAGCTTTGAGAAAGTGATTGGCCAACTCGGAAGTATTCGCCATGGTGTCTCCGAGAGCGAGGAGGTTCTCAATCCTGCGCCTCACCCTTGCGCTTCTCAAGAACTCGAATTTCGCGGATTTTTGTCATTGGATACTGTCCTTTGTCATCTTTCTCAATCGATTTGACCATGTCCCACGCACACAACAAGCCAGTAGAAACGCCGCATAAGGCTTCCATTTCAACACCGGTTTTCCAATGAGCACTAACACTAACCGTGCAGCGAAGATTATTGCCTTCCCAATCCCAAACCACCGAACAGGATTCGATTGGGATGATGTGGCAGTGAGGAATCGATCGAGGTGTCTCTTTGACCGCCTGAATCGCAGCCACCATACTTGCTTCCAAGACATCGCCTTTCGACACCAATCCATTTTGAATTGCATCAGCAGAATCTTGGTTTAATTCCAGAATTCCGGTGGCGACCGCCACACGCTTTACAATCGGTTTGTGACCCACTGGAACAATTGCATCAGTCATCCCAATCCTCCCTTCCAATGGTCACCATCGGCTCGCACCTCTTTTTTCCAAAGAGGGGCTTGTGCTTTGAGTTCGTCGATAAGCCATGCACAGGCTGCAAACCCCTCTTTTCGGTGTGGACTGGCAACATGAATGCAGACAATATTCTCCCCAGGTTTGACAATACCTGTTCGATGACTCATGGCAACACTGTGGACTCCATACGATTCGATGGCTTCCGATGCTAGTGAGTGTAGCACCTTTGGCAACTGTTCAATCCAAGCATCAAACTCAAGATGAATTACTTCAGTTCCATCTTCAATTCCTCGCGTAAGTCCGATGAACGAAACAATGCTACCGCAATCGGTAGTGTCTATTTTCGCTCTCAATATATCAGGATTCAATGAGTTGCCGGCATCCTCGACAATGATTTGGACCATGCTCTCTCTCCTGTAAGTTCATGCAATCAATCCGATTCTGTAAAGGAAACATTACCTCCTGAAGCACGGATTTGTTTCCATTCTTCAGAAATTTCTTTTGCCCTTTGACTCATCTGCCATTCATCTCTTTTCAACGACTTTCTGAAAGGCATTCTTCTTCCGAATCTGCCATCAGAATATGTTTTCTTTTTCAGCATAAATCGGTTGGTAATTGGCCACAATAAACGCCTGAATAGGCCGGGTTGGTAGATTTTTTCCATGAAAATCAATCCGTCATTTCCATGCTTGCGTTGATGTCTCATCCAATACTTTGCAATTCTCTTGAATCCCTTGTCTCCGACGCGATTCATTAGCATTCGATTGGTTGCACTCAATTTGATTAAAGGAAGCAACTCCTTTCTGATTTCAGTATCATAATTTGTACCATTCAGGAGACAATTCGCCGCCATGACTCCACTCGTCACAGCATAACGCATTCCAAAACCCCACATGAAGTCCTGAAGGCCTCCAGCTTCACCGACGAAATATTGCCCATTTGCAAAATAAGTTGAAGGGATGCTAAAGTCACCTTTTCCGCCGACTCTCTTGATTGGTTCTCGGTCTAGTTCTGGATACAGATTTTCATAACAAGCAATAGTTTCATTGAGGTATCGGCTGGAGTTTTTTTGCTTCCTCCACAAACATGTGCAGATGAGTCCAACCCCATCGATTACAATCAGATATGAGTACGCACCAGGGGCCAGTTTGTCATTCAACTGGAATGAAACATGGTTGGGGAAACTGGTTTTGAAGACTTCACCAAATGCAATTG
>DAVT01000120.1 GCA_002505685.1 Euryarchaeota archaeon UBA501
ACAGGCGATGTTCTGTTCCAAAGCATTTGTAGGAATGCTGGAAACCATCAAGATGGCATTTGTGGCGACGATTTTGGGTTTCTCAATTGCGATTCTGATTTCTCCATTGGCTGCTCGTAATCTTGTTCCTATTTGGGTCGCAGTTCCTATTCGTATCATAATGGCCATGACACGTAGCTTACCTAGTATTGTCTGGGCTTTACTCCTCATTCCTCCATTTGGTTTGGGTCCTCTACCGGGAGTCCTCGCGATGACATTCTACACCATTGGCTTCCTTGGCAAATTCCAATATGAGGAAATGGAAGGGGTTCGCAATGACCCATTGGAAGCTGCAAGAGTCATGGGTCTATCACGTTCAGAAATCGCCTTCAATGTTGTAATTCCAGAATCGAGTAATAGCCTACTGAGCCAACTGATGTTCATGTTTGAGTACAATGTTCGCCATGGTACTGTCTTGGGTTTGGTTGGTGCCGGTGGAATTGGATTCCACCTCATGTTCTACATGGAATTGGGACTGTACCATCATGCGATGACGTTCCTCATTGTCATCTTCCTCGTCGTGATGATGATTGATCTCTTATCGATGGCGGTTCGTTCATTCGTGAATGAGGAAGGGGATGTCAAGCGTCCTTCTTGGTTAAGCACTCTTCTACCACCCAGTGCGGCATTCAGTCATCATCACAAGGATAAGGAAGAGTGAAATTTTTTCTCGTCATCGTTTGGTAAATATTCACTTTTCAAGTGATACAAACCCATTGCTATGAAAGCCAATAGAATTTGCATCAAAGCGAAAAACATGTTCCAAGTTAGTGCAAAAACCAATCGAGGGTATTGTGGAGAAAAAGCGAGTATATTCAGGCAACCTAAGATCAAAAGGGTCTGTGAAATGATGTATGGTTTGAGTGTCAGACCACTCTTCAAAAATAGATACATCAACATCGTACTGGCTACAACAAGTGGACTTCCAACCATCAAACTCATCCACAGATTTGAAGGGTGCCCAATCGCAGCAAAGTAACCCCCTTTGATGATGATTGAACCAGGGTCCAATTCTCTAGGATGTGGGCAAATTCCTTCAAAACAGGTTTGAATCCCATTCACTTGCCCCAATAATGTCCACCACAAAATCCAGGTAATCCATGGTAGGGAGGCAAGTGCAATTGCCGGTTTGGGGTTTTGGATTGTAATTGATTCCATGTCGATTTGTTCACTCGCATATTTCCAGAAATATCCGATTGAACTCATCAGCAATAATGTTGCACATGACGCCCATACCCCCCAAGAAATCAACATGTGGCTTGCAATCGTAGCTAGAATCAGTTCACTTGGGATTTGTGGATTGGAACCCTTCCATCTCAAAATACAACCACAATACATCAATACAATCAGGACTAGAATCAACCATTCTAGTAGAACGAAGGAAAGCCCAGAAACAACATAGCAACTGAGTAACCATACTGATAGAATCAAACTTTTCCGAATTTCGATTCGTTCATAATGGCAGGTGATAGCAACGAATGAAGCGGTGGATAACATCGACACCGACAAGAATAACGCAATTAGGGATGGCGACCATCCAATTTTGACCAAATCTAGCATCACATGTACTCCAATGATTCTTCTGTGTACGAGTGTGACTGCTGCAAATAGTAATACCAATAATGTAATCATCTGAATTTTCTCACTCATCTGAACATCCTTTTGCAGATTTTCGATAGAATTTCTGAGTACAATAAAGAGGAAAGGAATCAATGCAAACCACAGTCGAATACTTCCAAATGTGAATGCAGCGATTGCGAAAATCCATGGTGCATAGGGTGGCCATTTCCCAGTTGTATGTTCGATGATTCCAGCCCCACTACCCCAAGACCATGCGGCCGCCCAAATCAGGCAACTCATGACCACTGCCTGAGTGATTGTACCGAATATCAAGTAGAGCAATATCACCATCGCAATCCAACCCGAGAAACTACCGAAGACGATTGTCAATACCTCGAATCCCCTCCTCAGATATTCAGGCAATTCGGATTGCTTCTCCGCCCGTCTCAAATTCCCTCCGAGTGACCAAGCGACCAACCAAACTGCACAAGCTGCACCGAATGCGCGGGGAATCATAGCGGAGTGAGATAGTGTGGCATGGCTGACGACAAAAACCCCAATCAAAGCAGAATAAATGAGCATTATTTTCTGATCAACCCATCCATGTTTGAGATTCAGTCCAATGGCTACCATCGAAAGGATGGCAATCAAAATCCAATTTGTAACCGAAACGGCGACATCAATATCTCGTGTGAACGTTTCCTGCTCAGAAATTTTGCCCCAATCAATTTCTTCCAATTGTAAATTCGATGATTCGATTCCATTTTCTTCATTTACAAACAACTGGCGATGATAGGCAGCTTCCCAGTTCCATCGCTCGATGGTATTCCGATTCTCCATTGAGACATCCAATGCCTCGAGAGGAACTCGGCCATGCAATTGTGTTGGGAATGGAAGGCCCAGTACTGCCGTCATAAGTGCGGGAATATCCCTTTGATGGGCCGAGGTTCTTGTATTCGGAAGGATATCTGGACCGAAGATAAACGCGCTAACATCTCTGGTAACGTCTTCTGCTGAACCGTGGGAACCAATGTCAGTCATTCCGTGATCAGCCGTGACGATTGTCGTCCAACCATCCGGAACCATGGGCAATATTCTCGATAACTCAGCATCAATATCTCGAATTTTTTCTTTGTACTCTTGCCCAATGATACCCCAACGGTGTCCCACTTTGTCCGGTCCAGAATAGTGTGCGGTAATCACATTATGTGTGCTTTCAGACAACCATTGCTCCAGAATTTCGGATGTATCTTCGTCTCCTTCAACATAATCGGCATGACCTTGAAACGTATCGATGAATTCGATTTGCTGATTCTCTCCAAACATATTTCCAAGAACATAACTCCCAACCATTCCTACACTGTATCGTTCATCATTCGCAGCCAACGTCCAAGGGTCGGGACCCCCCGGATGATCCAGATTGAAGTTCCGCAGACCGTCTATTGGAGAATTCGGTACCCCTGTCATCAACTCACTGACGCACGTTGCCGAGAGTGTCAAAGGTCCCGTTCTCAAATCTAGAAGAGCAGCCTCGGGTCTTTTTGCATTCAACTCCGGCATCATATCATAATTGAGCATGATATTTTCGCCAACACCATCCAAAATAATCAGCAACAGCCCCTCACTTGTTGTTTCCAATACCGGCGCTTCAACGCTATCTGTTGGATTGTTTGAATCTAAGAGCACATGGGGAACAGTGACAGTCATTGGTGCAAGCATCAAAAGAAAGACGATTGGAATCCAATACTTTCGAATCTTGGCACTGTATTCTTCCAAAATACCACCTAATTTGGTGACTCGGTGACCTGATAGATTGT
>DAVT01000111.1 GCA_002505685.1 Euryarchaeota archaeon UBA501
TTAACGCCTCCATTCTTCAAGACAAACTTGACAACGGTTTCTCCCAGAATCAGTTCTGATAACGGAATCTCCACCACATGCTGGGCAGATTACACCCTCGAGGGTACGGCCACGGGCATGAGCAATCACAACTTTCTCGGGTGAACTATCCTCTTCAGGTTCTTCGCTACTTCCTCGGTTTCTTCGTTGACTCCTTTGCGTTCTACGATTGCCCTTTTTCTTACCCTTTTTCTCCTTCAACAATGCAAGCAGGGGTTCTTCAAGTGTCTCCCCCGCAGCCACAAGTGGGTGGGTGCGATAACGAATTAACTTGAGATGACGATCTACAATTCGGCCCAGTGGTGCACTCAAGGTGATGTATGCTGCAATCCAAGCAGGGAAGAACAGCACTTTTCCATTGAAACTCCATTGTGGGTTCCAAGGTAGGCTCACGTGTTCAACCCTAAAGCCCTCGACCATTACATACATCCAACTGAAAATCCCAATAATGAAAATCATGGTGAACATCATTGGTTTCATCATTGCCATCTGCAATTTTGTCGTTTCTGGCATCAAATGCATCTGCATTTTTTGGATTTTTTCCAACCGAACGTGGTCGCGAGAAAGTCTAGCTTCGCTCATTAATTTCCGAAGTTGTTTGTTTCGGTGGTTCAAGTGCGCCTGCTTCATCGGGTCCATGAACAAAGACCGGAATACGGTATTCACAATCATAATCGATGAGCCAACAATCAGCACGGTGGGGACGAAATACAGATCGTGAAATGGCAGAGCAGGTTCCAAGACACCTCCCGCTAAACCAGCCATGGATTCCCTAAGTGTATCGGATAACAGGATAAATGACATTCCGATGAGAAGTAGAATGGGCATGAATAATTGCCCAAGGGGCATCTCGGGTTGGTCGGGTAATTCCTCAGCCACAAACGTATCCTGTTGAAGACGCGCCATCAACCCTTCGGGTTGAAACCATGCATCTGCATCGAATGGGGAAAATTCAATTTCACCAAGCGTATGCGCCAAGTATGGAGTCGCCTGAGGAAGCCCTGCGTGAAGCGCAAGAAGCTGAGGTTCAGGGCGAACTCGCTCTTGCCGAATCATTGCTTCGTGGAGCCAGTAAGAGGTGGAAGCGCGAACCAGAGTTCAAGATGCGACATGCACGAGTTTTGAGGAGTATGGGAAACGACCGCAAGGCGCTCAAAGTGTACCGTACCGTTCTCAAATCACATCCACAGCGAGCGGATGCGGCGATGAATGCTGCACAAACGGCGACATCTTTGAACAAATTGCGACTTGCAGAGTCTCTTTGGTCACGCGCTCTCTCTGTTGGTGCCACTGCTGATGTTGCTACGGAGGGTTTGTGTCGAACGATATGGACTCGTGGGCGGAAGGAAGAAGCATGGGAGAGGGCAAAGGTTGCTTTTGTTCAGGGAGGTAGTTCTAGCCGAATCCTACACGATTTTTTGCGTGAGTGCTCACCAATCATCGGAACCACGGTACCTCAGATTGATTTGCTGGAAACTGGGGAACTTGAGGCTGATTTTTCCCCTATGGAATCAAGAAGAGAATTGACTCTACAGCCTGCCAAATTTTCTGGTGATTCGGTCGAAGCGATGGCTGGAATGACTGCCGATGATCTTTCAGCGCCCCCTAGTCAAGAAATTACAGAACTGCTGGGGGAGAACGAATCGCAGCCACAAATCGACATGAGTGCATTGCAGTATCCGAGTGAAGCGCCTACAACCCCTACAGAGGTCGCTATACCTGATGATTTACTCGATTTTGATTGACTCAAAATGCGAATGAGCAAACTGGGCATTGAGCCATGCCTGCTGCGACATCCGCGTTGCAAATCGGGCAAGTCCTAGCTTCTTCATGGCTAACCTCAGCAGGTGCACTTGTACCGGTAATTTTGGCCAAAGCCGCATCCATTTCCTCATCTTCTTCGGTTGCAGTTTCTGGTTCAACCTCATCTTGGGCTTCTGCGTCTTCAGAATCATCTGTACTTGCTTCCACATCTGATCCTGTCTCTGCGGTTTCATCATTATCTTCGTCAGATTCCTCTTCAACTTCTTCGACAGATTCCTCTTCAACTTCTTCGTCAGATTCCTCTTCAACTTCTTCGACAGATTCCTCTTCAACTTCTTCGGCAGGAGCCGTAGGAGTATCATCTTCAATCTCAGCACCAACATCGATACCATGGATTTCCTGAGCATCACTGACTTTGAACCCAGCATCGGGATCACCCTTGAACTCGTAGGTCACTTCGATTCTCTCACCACGGCCTACGGTGCCAATCTTCCATGACATCTTCTTGCCATCAGTAGTTCCTTCTTCATCCATGTCGCACTTAATTTCACCCTGATGAGAGGATGAAACCTTCCATTCAAGCAATTCAAATGCTCCTGGAATGATATCGTGAATCACAACATCTTGCAATGCCGAATCCGCGCGATTGTTGAACATTATCATCGCTTCATATCGTCCAGCCCCACCTGCGGGGAACACTTCCTTACCCGAGTCATAGTTGACCTTGCGATGCGTAACTCGCACAACAGGGGATACCTTCGGTGAACGAGTCGCAATTGGCCCATATCTTTCAGCGCTGAAGTCAATCCGTGCAGGAGCCGCAACTACATCATTTGCTGGACTTGGGTCTGGGGCCACAAGTGGATAACTAATGGTCATCTTTTGCCCTGGGCTAAGGCCGATTGGGCCTTTCTGTCCGATTGTGATTTCCATGTGGAAACCGGGTCCGTCAGGAGATACTCGATTCTTCTCATGCTTGATTCCATCATGTACTTCAATTCGTACTTGCTCCGGATTCAAATCCTTCCCTTCGATACTAGCTTTGACACTACCCGCTTCAGGAGATTCAAACAACCCGGGGATGTCATCGTGAATTCGCAGCAAATTGATTACCGCGGACCCAGCATTCAAAATTTCAATTGTAGCATCCAACTCAGTCCGCCGGTAATGCCGCAATACATCGAGTGAGTATGACTTGTCAATTTCAGCTTCTAGGACTTCAATATTTTGTGACTGCAAGGTAACAGTACCTTCCGTGCTTTGCGAAACTCTTGGCAGGACGGTGTATAGCAACTCTTGGCTGAATGTGGGCTTATCCAATGAATGGACAACCTTTACTTCACTCTCCCACCTACCATCTGGCAATACATCCTCTTCAACGTCCTCAACTTCAAACAGATGGTCGTCAGTGCCCGTTTGAGTCACTGTAAGTTTTGTCAAGTCAACAGTGAACGAAGAGCGATTTTCGAATACAGCCTGACACCGATAATTGTCTGGCCGTTCATCCTCATCGACAACCATGTACGAGAATCCTCGACAATGAGCATCGACTTCTCCGAAATTCATTCCGGAGAGTGTCGCCTCTGCAGTGTAAGTTGCCGATGCAGAACCGGCATCGATAGCTTCAATGGCTTCTGCCGTGACCGCAGCGGGGATTGTCAAAGTTCTTGACTCACCGGATGCCAAACGTCCAACTGCCCAAGTAATGGTGTCTCCCTGTCTTTCGTAGTCTGTACCCTCAATCACTTGAATTTGTACTGGGAAAGTTCGGGTTACGACAACATCATTGAGTTGAACAGGACTCAAATTTTCAACTTCCAATTCTAGGCCGATATCTTGTGCATCTGCACTCCTCTCGATAGATAGGCTGCGTTCCTTATCTCGAGCAGTCCATGTGTCAATACGCTCGCGAAGGCACAACATACGTGGCCCTTCGACGCTATAATCAACTGTTTGATCTGCCCCGGGCTCTAGTTCAGAATAGGGCAAATCTCCCTCGATATCCGAGTGTTCAACATCATTCAGTATGACGTCAATGTCCCAAAGTCGATCTGAATCGCTTGGATTTTTCAGTGTCAATTGCCCCTTTACAGATTGTTTGACAACATCTCCGTCTGCAGTCAAAGTCACTGATTCTGACTCTTCTAGAGTTGCGACTAATTTGTGTCCCGGAATCGCATCGACATCAGCAGCAGGTCGAATCTTCCCTCCAGCCAAATTCAGTTCCAAAGGTGATTCTCCGACTTCTTCCACTGAATCATCAGATTGTTCTACAGGAGCGATATCCAAGGCAGGTGGAGTCGGAGCATCTTCTTCCATTTCCTCACTTGCGGGTGCAAGCAAGTCCAAACTGGGTGGAGCAGGGGGTGCTTCCGGAGGCGCAGGCGGTGCTTCAGGTGCAGAAAGCAAATCTAAACCTGGAGGCGAAGGAGGTGCTTCCGGAGGTGCAGG
>DAVT01000057.1:0-2210 GCA_002505685.1 Euryarchaeota archaeon UBA501
AGCCAAGATGCTTGAAACAAACACAGGAGAAGAGGAGTGACCTAGTAGGTCTCTCGCATCAGTTTGTGAATCTTGTAGGGTAATAATGCCCGATTAACCGGTGTCACCTCAAGAATTCGCGCATCATCCCTACGTCGAATATCTTGTAGCAGTGGGTGACGACTCTTCTTGTGAAGTGTAAGTAATGTCGGCTTATCGATTTCCATCGCCTTTCGAACAATTTCAACAAACGCCTCACTCTCGACACTGAATTTCCCAATCTCATCGATGACAATGACCTCATAATCATCCATTGCTTCTTGGATGGCGGGAACAGCCACCCTGTCAAGAGCCTCAGGATCAATCCCATATCCAAGAACTCGCATTCTGGAATCGATATTTTTGTGAGCCATTACAGCTTCTTCGCCGCTTTGGTAATTGACGCATTTGAATCCAACTCGCTCCCCATCTTCAACAAGAGGTTCACATCGCATCCCACCAAGGAGTTTCGCCGCTTCAACATCATCTCCTCTCGCTCGCATTTCCTCGACTCTTTCGTCTGCAAGCATCGATACCACTTTCTGCATCACTGCTGATTTTCCACTGCGTGGTAAACCCGTAATTCCGATCTTTGGATGTATTCCCATCTTCCATTTTCACCTCTGAGATTTCAGATGTTCGTCTATGGGGGTGCATCGCTTAATCAATGCTTGCTAAAATTGCCTAATAATTTCCACAAACAAGAACGTTAGTACCGGATGTCGGAACTATGCCAATTGAGGGGGTGCAGCACTCTCTGAAGGTGGCAAAGGCAGCATTTCCAATTCGTAATTGTTTACATTGTTGTTGGCAGCCCAAGCCCGAGCCCAAGCGTCCAATCGGTTGTCATTCAGTAACTCGCATAGCCATGACAAAGCAGAACCGAGGTCCCCGCGTTGATTAGCCAAATTCTTGGCGACATCTTCTGGCAACTCAAGGTGATTCACAGAATTTCCGAGTACACATCCGGATGGAAGCACAACCCATCGTAGACGACGCATTTGCTGCGCGTTGACAATCGCTTGACAAGCCAATCGAGGGTGTTTGGGCGCTTCAATCGGTCCACGCCATTGGGCCTGCTTTCTCTCAGCCGCATTCTCATCAATAGATGAATCAAAGGAAGGGTGGTGTAGCCATATTCCTCTCTTCTCATCGTTTCTGAAATGAATTCCTCGGATGAAGGGTGTCCCACGACTTCCCTTTTTCCAAGGCTTGATGTCAGCACTCCATGTTGTTTGGTCGACTTCTCCAACGCGAACACGCAGTCGAGTTTCGCCGGCAAGCCAATGATTTGATTCAGCCAAACGAGGCAAACCTGCTAGGTCATCAATTACCGTGAGCAACTTTTGACGTTCATATCGATCACGAGGGAGTCGGGGCACTGCCCATTCTTCTCGGCCCCAGCGAATCCATCGCTCACGGTCGAGTGCAAATCGAGGCACATCTTTGTCCAAACCGTTTCTCGAACAGAGCTCGTTTGCTTCTGCAGGTCCATGACAGATGAGTTCTTCAGAGACACCATCTACTGTGATTCCCAAAATTAGCACACCCTGTGTAACGCCCGTAAACAGTCGGGCCGATTCAGGGAATGTCCAAATTCCAGTCCATTCATGCGAATCGACTAGCAAACGTCGCAAAGGCGCACTACTTTGTTCGCGCAGAAGGCTATCCGGCACGATCAATCGAACCCGGCCACCTGAGCGAACGAGTTGGAGGCTTCTTTCCAAAAACAATCGGTAGAGGTTGACGTTTCCACGTAGGGTACTGAATCGGAGATCGCCGTTTTCCTCACGTAGATTTCGCAATTCCTCACCTAGCTCCTTTCGGAGAGTACTACCATCAGGATGTCCACGGAATCGATCTTTGATTCTCAACCAAGGTGGGTTGCCCATGAGCAATCGGGGTTGATCATCCCATGGCCAATCATCACGAAGCGCATCACCAACGCGAACAATATCTTCTAGAATTTCAACAGCTTCGCTTCGAGCCAGCATTCCATCTTTGGGATTTTCATCAAGTGAGACCAAGCCAGAACGAATGCAGGAGAGGAGTAAGCGGCGGCGCGTCATTGTCGCAGCAACCTCGCAGACGTCTAGCAATTGCATAGATGAAAGCAGGATTCGAGTATCCTGTGCACGTTCCTCAACAGGGACTTCGGAAATTTTCTCCCCATGCCACTTCAATACACGTGA
>DAVT01000057.1:2594-3164 GCA_002505685.1 Euryarchaeota archaeon UBA501
GTGCGCTCTTCGTTCGCGATTTCGCGTTCGGTTTCTTCATCGACCTCAGCTTCACGTGCAGCATCCTGCTCATCGTTCATGGCTTCTGCTTGAGCCCTGAATGCAGGAGGCAAGGCGGCGAGGTTGACGTTTGAAATAACAGGCTCAGCATTCATCGACACATCTTCCCGGAGCTCATCAGCGATGATTGCATCAGCCAAGCGAGTAGGTGTAGGGTGTGCACCCCGTGGGCTACGACCATCTGATTCCGCATCGTGTCGGCAAAGAAGGTGATCCAATACATGCCCTGGATCCGTGAGCAAACTAGCAGGCAAAGTAGGCCAATCACTTGGCAATTGGCTGGCTTGTGGTTGATGGGTGCGTAGAGCTTCTTCCCAAGCATCAAGCCAGATATTCATTTGTTCGATTCTGTCTTCACATTCTCGATCTAATCTTGCATACCAACCGCTCACGTTCCCACGCATTCTGGCCCCACCCCAACCTACCGCGAGTACCTTCCAAATATCAATCCGTCGCCCGCGCGCAGGCACGTACATGCGCGCTTGCGCGCGAGAATCACCTTACAGTACA
>DAVT01000010.1 GCA_002505685.1 Euryarchaeota archaeon UBA501
TTCCATGGTTATACCTCTGGTTGGCCGGCCGACCTGCGCCACCCATATAATCTCAAGGGCGGAAAAGATGGCCCTAAAGGGCCATTTCAGGGCATGCAAAGTTTTGCGAATGCCGCCAAGAGATCGCCGCCATCGTGTTCTTCCTCAAATGCAGCGAATTCTGAATCGTCCATGTCTCCGTCCGCATGCGCTTGGTCAATTACGGTTCGACTGGCTTCGGGGTGGAACTGAACACCCCAAACAGGTTTGCCTGCAATGCGCATACCAGCATTTTCACAATGCTTTGAAGAGATGATGCGGCGGGCACCGGGTGGCAACTTTGCCACGTAATCTTGGTGAGTGAAAAGACCCTTGCGTGTCGGCGAAAGCAATGTATCCATTCCCACTGAAAACAAAGGAGATACTGAATCTGTTCTTTGTGTTGCACGTTCGACCTCGCCCCCAAGAGCCTTACACAACAATTGATGGCCGAAGCAAATCCCTAGAACTGGAATATTTGCGGAAACTGCCTGTTGTAAAACTCGGGCTGCATCGTCCATCCATGGCTCCCACATACTCACATTCGCCCGTGAACCGGAACAAATGACTGCATCCGGTTGCAAATCGATGATTGATTCGGGAGCATCGATTCTCCGATAGTTAATCCCATTCGATTCCCATTCCGAACGGTATGCCTCTCGGTTGTCCAACTGCGGAGTGAGTAAAAGGCACTCTGCTGGTGCGAATGGTGCCATAATTTCGGCATTTCCCCCTTGCCCAAACGCCGGGCGCTCAACCAAAAGGTCGAGGAGAACAACCCTTGTCATATCACCCGAAAAGGGGGTTGGGTTGAAAGTCCTCCGCCTGCTCCACCTCTACATGGGAGAGGTGGATAAGCAACTCATCCTAGAGAATGTAGGACCTGTTCAAGCCGTCCTCGATGCTCATGATGGGGTTGTCAATGTCATCGACACGACAGATGGCATCATCATGATTGGATTGGAAGGGGGATGCACAGGTTGCAGCAGTACACCCATGACTGCTATGCAGATTTACTATGCGTTGATGAAGTTGGATGAGGTCAAGGATGTCGTTTTTGTCAACGGGGAGTTGCCAGCATACATGCGCGCTTTCATTGATGACAAGCTCAACTCAGAGGCGTGAATACTTTGAGAAAAACGGCTTTTTCACTAGTTATACTGTTGGCATTGGCACCCACGGTTATTGCAGAAGACAGTGATGGGGATGGCTTTGACGACCCTTCTGATGAATTTACAATCTGGGATGGAGCCGACGCCTACCCGAACAATCCAGATATTCACGAACCAGTATTTTCGACGGGATGTGATCCCCCTGTCGCCAAGTTGGACTTGAGAGAACCTGCAACATTCACTTGCACGATTCGAAATGAGGGGCCGATTGCCGTCAATATATTTGTTGAAGTGGAGGGGGGACCATACCTATCCAATCAATTCCTTCCTAACTCGTATGCCATTGATTCACTAGAAGTCATCACGATCAAGGTCAATTTGATTGGTGATTCAGAAGGATATGCGATGGCAAAGGTGCAGATTTTCGCTCGAGCCAATGGCTCAGCATCAGATATGATTGAATTGCCGATTGAAGTAACCAATGAAGAATGGTCCGGACTAAACAGCCAAGGCGACAGTTCGTCAACCCTTGATATCTCATTTTTCTCAACGATTTTGGATGAAATCGCAAGTTGGTTATCTGGAAATACTCCATGGGAATTTTCCAACATGAATGCTGGTCTACTCGTACTCCTCATGGGGTTTGCCTTGGTGACGATTATTCGGAGGAAAAGAGCGCGTTCGACTTGGAGGCGAAATATGCAGCATAGACCGATTGAAGATGGGCGAAGTGAGGCTCGATTTGATGCGATTCGTAAGGGGAGTAAGTTCCAATATGCTGATGAAAACACAATCCCTGAAAGTCCTGTATTCATCATACGACGAAATCAGTAATCAGGCATCTTCGTCTGAAATTTGATTTTGTTTCATGATTTGATGTGGGTTCATTCCTTGAGAAATGTTCCTCCCTTTGATGTTCAAACGGGCCATAAATGCAAATGCTAAACATAACACTGCGAGGGGTTTAGGAAGATAGTTTGAGCCCCAAATGCTACCACCTTGCACATCAAGTATCATCAACGTCCCCGCCGTACACAGTGCAAGAATAAACATGCCCCATTGTGCACGGTTTTCTGAATCGTCTGTACGAGAAAATGTGGCGATTAGAACCCAGAGCATCAGCGTTGAAGCACACAGCATCTGGCTGAGTGATTCGACAGGAACCATGAGCCTTGGACAGGGAGGCAGCACTTCAGCCTGTGCCAAGAGTCAAGAACATCCGAGTGGTCTTGCTATGCATGGTGAACGTTGCGAGTTGGAGTCTACCAAGACCCCGCCGAAACGGTCCACCATTCTACTCTAAGTCAAATGTCGTCATGGTGCTAGAGCAAGTGGGTGTATTGCTTGAACTGAAGGGCGCCAATCCCTTCAGGGTACGTTCCTATCAAAATGCATCTAGGACATTGGGAGGCCTTGAAGAGGACCTTTGGGAAGTGACATCAGAGGGTCGATTGACCAATGTCAAAGGTATTGGAAAGGGTATTGCTGGACTGATTACAGAGGCGCTTACCGAAGGTAGGTGGGGGGACATAGGTGAATTGTACACCAGCGTCCCACCCGGCCTAATCGAAATGTTGGCAATTCCCGGTTTAGGGCCCAAACGAATCAAGCAATTTTACGATGAACTGGAAATTGAATCGATTGAACAATTGCGAGTTGCTGGTGAAAATGGACATTTGCGGGAACTCGATCGGATGGGGGAAAAGTCTGAGCAGAAAATCTTGGATGGAATCGAATTACTCAAGCGGTTTTCGGGCCGAAGACGTTTGGATGTTGGCCTATTGTACGGGGAAGCATTGGAAGGACGAATTTCCGCTATGGACGGCGTATCTCGAGCCCAGTTGGCTGGTTCTACACGCAGGCGAAAGGAAACGATTGGCGATTTGGATATCGTTGCAGCCGTATTGCCCGAGGATGTTGAATCTGTGACCGAACAAATTGTCAATTTACCAGGAATTGCCGATGTGAAAGGTGCGGGCTCATCAAAAGTTAGCATCATCTTGGGCACTGAATTTTTCTCAGACGAAGTCATAGATTCGGGTTTGGATGGAGGAGTTCTTGAGGCATTGGGTGGAGATGCCTATGAGGAAATGGCGTCCAATACAACCATTGATGCGCAGGTTCGCTTGGTTCCGCCACATGTGTTTGCTTTCACACTGGCATATTTTACCGGCTCAAAAGAGCACAACGTTCGGATGAGACAACGAGCGTTAGAAAAGGGATTAAGATTGAATGAATTTGGTTTGTTCCCGGTCGATGAAGTCGGCGATTTGAAAGGTATTGAGGCGGCCAAATACTCTCTCCCTGCAGAAACTGAGGCCGAGATTTACGGACATCTAGACTTACATTGGGTTCCCCCTGAATTGCGTGAGGATTCAGGGGAAATCGAGGCAGCCACGGCGGGCCTATTGCCTGAATTGATGGAGGCATCTATGCTCAAGGGAGCATTCCACAATCACACGACTGCATCCGATGGTACGGCCACTTTGGCTCAAATGGCTGAGGCTGCACGAGCGCTGGGTTGGGAATTCCTTGGCATCGCCGATCATAGCCAAATCCTGCAGGTTGCAAGTGGATTGAGCCCTGAGGAATTGGTCGTTCAATCGTCGAAAATTCGCGAATTGAATGAAAATTGGACTGACAAAGGAGTGGATTTCCGTTTGTTCCACGGCAATGAATGCGACATTTTGCCCAATGGTGACCTTGATTTCACAGATGAAGAACGGAGCATTTTGGATCATGTAGTTGGAAGTGTACACCAGATGCCCACGTGGATGAAACGTGATGAAGTGGAAAATACTGAGGCACTCATCAAAGCCATTGAAAATCCGTCATTCACAATTTTGGGGCACCCCACTGGACGTATCCTAGGGGGAAGGGATGGGTTTGCTGTCGAC
>DAVT01000004.1:0-2139 GCA_002505685.1 Euryarchaeota archaeon UBA501
CCTGCTGGTGTAGCGGTTGAATTCAGAGTGATGTTTGAGTTGTAGCCACCTGAAGGGGAAATCCAAGTCCATGGTCCATTGTCAAGTTTGTACTCCAGCCACATACCATCGTTAACATCGGTGTGTCGCCAGTTCCAGAATGTGAGGTTGAAATGGTTTACCGGAGAGGGTATGGCTCCGCCGAGTTCCATTCTTGCATCGATACCAGGTGGCACACTGCTATTCATCAGAGTCGCTGCCACAAGGGAGCCACCGTGTGCATTTGCAGGTTGATTCCCATAGGGCATTTGCATGGTACTTCCAATTTGAGTACCATTGACTATGCTGGGGACTCCAGGCTCCCAAATCGAAGTGTTTCCTGATTCTTGGACGGTGCTATGCTCAAACTGTAATTCAGCAACGCCAACGAATGAATCCACTTGGCTAACAGCATCATCTGGCTCAATTGATAAACGGCCATCAAAATGGTCCATTGTTGCCAAATTAAACTGGCCCACAGAGAAATTTGTGGTCGTGTCTACTCGCCATTCTGTTCCATTTCCTGCATTGACCATCTGGTCCTCTGCTGTAAGCCAACCATCGAGTATGGTTGCGTTGCTAGGAACATTCCACCCGTCAACCTCGACATCCTGGCCACTGGAGGCAATTTGTGGAGGGCCTACCCAGTTGCTCAGATCAGCAGCAGCCCACGGTAATGTTGCCATCATCAGTGTCAAAAAAACACTCACCAACACTTTTCGGTTACCCGGCATAACATAGACTCCTACGGAGTCTGCGACACTTGGACGTTAGAAAGACCTTCGGGCTGCCGTGAACCGGTCATTTCTTTGAAAAGAGCCACTGGCGAGAATTGAACTCGCGACCTACGCCTTACCAAGGCGTCGCTATACCTCTAAGCCACAGTGGCAGTGAAGTCGGCGACCATCGATTGTGATTTAACGGCTGCGCAGGCCATATCGTTGACAGAAAAGCGTATGACTTCGCCATCACGCTCATATCCGAAAGGTTGCACGCCGAAACGCTGCCGAGGTCGCATAGCCTGGTATCGCGCGTGACTGGAAATCACGTGGGTTCTCCCGCCGGAGTTCAAATCTCCGTCTCGGCGCCATTTGAAGAACGATTGAAATCTCCTAATTCGGCATCCAGCCTACGGCTGGTGGGGCATTTCTTAATGCGATAAGGTTGCAGGAGGGGTTGATGACAGAGGACGTGCCCGAGGAAGAGGAGACTAACGACGGGTTGGTTTTCCACGAGGGGATGCGTCTGACTGACATGAAAATTCGGCAAAACTTGTCCATCGAATATCCTCGGTTGGAGCCACTCCATCACCTGAAAATTGAGTTGATGTTTCACTACTACAAAATCCGAAACACGTGGAACTTAGGCCATTGGATTACAGTCGGAATTGGAGTGATGGCCATCATTCTATCAGGATGGGATTTGGGTGTTGGCGACTTATCATCTGGAGGAGATGTAGATGACTACTTTTCAACAGGGGGTGACTTCTGGAATGAGGATTCGGGGATTCGAAATGTGTCATTCCCCGCAGCAGTTTTGACTCTTGCCACTGTTGCGGCTTGGGCGATTTTTCTCGTTCGGATTTGGGCGATTTTTCCTCTAATGCGTTCTCAATCAATCAGTTTGTTCCTCGCATTGTTTGCAGCCCAATTGACCCAATTTTGGGCACATGGAATGGATAGCAACTTCCCATTTGGAGGCAGAGGGGATGCCATTGCAATCATGGCCGTTGGTACCATTGTTATCACCTTCATTGGATTTATCCTGAAACGTGCAGTTACAGATACTCGGGACCTGCATGTTGAGGAGCGACATTGGCACCCTGACCCTAGACAAGTAGATCTGGCCCTGCGAGATCATTCGTTAATTGCGTGGACAGTTGCCCTCTTGATGTATTGTGTTGTGATTATGGTTCATGCTTGGGCTGGTGCCCACTACGTTTCCGTACGACAACCTAGCGAAGTCGAATGGTGGGGTCTGCTAAAAATCGTCCACTTGGCAACAGGGATTTTGGTTGTATGGCTCATCATGCATATTCTTTGGTTCCCACAAATTATGTTGGGCACATCTGAACTCACAATTCAATCGGAAAAAGCAAGACAGGTTGGACCTACACGAACC
>DAVT01000004.1:2535-10834 GCA_002505685.1 Euryarchaeota archaeon UBA501
CCTACGCCTGTTGAAATGCGTGCAAATGGAGAAATAAATGCAGCATGCGGAATTGTGGGTTGTAATGGAAACGGGGCGCCTGGAGAAAAATGCAATGTTTGTGGAACGCGTGTTTCGTCCAGAATTATTTGCAGCGCCTGTAACACGAGTGCGCCTGTTGGTAGCCATTTCTCGGATGAAGAAGCGTGGTGAAATCAATGGATGTAAGCGGTTTTCGTGAGCATTTTCCGTCTCTTTTAGGAGATGATGCTCCTGTTTATCTCGACAATGCTTGCATGACACTTCGTCCAACAAGTGTCATTCAAGCCATCGAAAACTACTACTCAAAAAACCCCTCATGTGCGGGCCGTTCAGTTCACCGCTGGGGGATGTCTGTTTCGCAAACTGTTTCTCGGTGCAGAAGGAAATTGGCAGAACATATTGGAGTCAAGCAGGCTCAAGAAATCATATTCACACCCAATGCAACGCATTCGATTAACCAAGTCGCAGCTGGAATGAAGTGGAATCAAGGAGATATTGTCATCACCAGTGATCGTGAGCACAACTCAAACCTCGTACCTTGGTTACAGTTGAAAGGCGAGGGTGTTGAACTGCGCACTGTCCCAAGTTTAGAAGACAATACCTTCGATTTGGAAGCATATCAAGAAGCGTGTGCGGATGCCGGTGCGAATCTAAAATTGGTTTCACTGGTACATGTTGGGAATCTGGATGGTGTGGAAATCCCCATTGCAGCGGCTTCTAAAATCGCACATGATCATGGTGCCATAATGCACGTAGATGGTGCACAATCAGCACCTCACATACCCATTGACATAGAGAGTCTTGGTTGCGATTTGTTTTCATTTAGTATCCACAAAATGCTCGGGCCCACAGGTGTGGGGGCCCTATGGGGGAAACAGGAAATTCTCTCGACATTGGAGCCGATTTCTGCAGGCGGAGGTACTGTTAGCTCGGCGGATTCGCGTGGATATTCATTGCGCCCCATTCCAGATCGGCTTGAAGGTGGATTGGGGAATTACGCGGGCATCTGTGGTACTGAAGCGGCCCTAGATTTGTTGTCGCAATACAATATGCACGATTTTGCAGCCCAAGAAATTCGCATCAATGAAATAATTACTCAAGGAATCAAAGATTTGCCCGGTGTTGAAATCATCGGACCTACGGGTGCCTCGAAACGAGGTGGGATTTGTTCAATTATTCTCGAAAATATGGATATCCAAAATGTCGGCATCCTCATGGATGAAGTGGGTAGCGTTTTCGTGCGTTCAGGTCTTCATTGTGTCAATCAGTGGTTTGAACCCAGAGGGAATACTCATGGAAGTTTGCGAGCCTCGGCCTATGCGTACAACACGGAAGAGGAAGCGAAATGTTTTGTCGATACGTTTACCGAAATTATCGAAGGATTAAGTGGTGAAGCCTGATGATGGACGACTTTGTTTCAGAATTCGTCATGCCTGAAGCACCCGCAGTTGCAGCCACAAGTTTCCGACGATTTAGTCGTGGACAAATTATCTCTGCAGCCGCATCCTTCGCATTATTTGCAGTTTCCTTGATGTTGGTTCTATTCGCTGTGAACCTATTGTCTGAGGGGGTGCTTATGGTAAATGATCCCGAACTCTCGGAACGTCACAATCAGTTCAAGGAATTGTCCGGTTTTGATAATGTCACAACATCAGGAGCAGGGGTGGACGTTTGTATAGTCGACACCGGTTTCGATACATCACATCCCGATTTATCTCATGTGAATCTCGCGGGTTGGAGTGATTTTGTTCAAAATCGCGAAGAGCCCTATGATGACGAAGGGCATGGGACTGCAATGGCAGGAATTCTCGTGGCTGAGAATCTACTCGAAGGCATTGCACCTGGCGTGAATCTGTACATTGCAAAAGCCATTACCAGCAGTGGAACTGGAACCGATTCTGACATCGCCGCGGCCGTCGATTGGTGCACCGAAAGTGGAGTTGACATTATTTCACTGAGCTTGGGGGGACAACAGGGCATCAACTGGATTCTCCTAAGTTCGGATGAGTTGGAAAACGCTGTCAATCGTGCTATCAATCAGGGAGTTTACGTTGTTGCCGCGGCTGGAAATGATGGTGGCGAAGATGACGATGGGGATGTATCCAGTCCAGGCAGTGTGGAGGATGTCATCTGTGTCGGTGCGATAGATACGGATGGAACCATGTGGCGCAATTCATCCACGGGAGATAACAACGGTAGGTTTTGGCCCTTACTTCTACCAAGAAGCGACCCCGATAGAAAACCAGAACTTGTTGCCCCGGGTGAGAAGATACCTATTCTAAATGCCCAAATCGGGGGAACAGACTACCTCTATGCTTGGGGCTCTGGAACCAGTGGCGCCACCGTTTGGGTCACTGGTGCACTGGCTCACCTCTTGGAGCACCGACCCGACTTGGCGCAAAATGGGTCGAGTGGAGGAAATAGACAAACGGTCGAAGATGTCAAGCAATGGATGAAGGAAAGTGTCCAACCCGGTGAAGGGCAAGAGGGGCATGATGACTACTACGGTTATGGGCGATTGCAAGTCGATGTACTGCTCTCTATCGCGGGCAATTAGGATTGAATGATTCCCACCAATGTTCCGCCAAATAATGGCACGAATCCCACGGGATGCGATTGTCCAATTTCATTGATGAATTGGACCCATTCATTGAATGCGGCAACCCGTGCTTGTTCTGGGTTGGTGGGGCCTGATTCCGGTATTTCCCCAACGTCATCTACCGGTACTTCCGGTTCAGCGGTTAAGATTAGGCCACCAGGAACCAAAAGGTCGAAAGAGCGCTTGATGGCAGCAACTTTCCCCACATCTCCAACGTCGACGATGACGATTTCGTAGGGAGCCCGAAGAGGTGGCGGAGAGGTTGCGGCCGCTTCACCCAAAGTGGCATTGGCCGCTTTCCAACTGTCCAATTCAGCACACATCGACTCAAATTCACCCACTCTAACGTGTGCCCATTCTTCTGCATCGTATCTTCGCAAAAGGCGGGTGAGAATAACCCCGAATTTGCCGCCCGCTTCAATCATGTCAAAATGCTCAGGGGCCGTATTTGTTGACCAATAATCGAACAACCATGCACTTAGGTGTCCAATGCCTGAACCGACTTCGCAAACTCGTTTCGGCTCAACTCTAGCAATTACATCGCGAATTCTACGGCGCAAACCGGTCGGCATGGAATCGAGTTCCATATGTTCCAACTGCGCACCAATGGAGGCTGCAACCTCGGGTTCCTCGCGAGGGAGTTCGGGATCTTTGGACAACAACGCTGCCAGCGCATCCTCGATGCTCAGTCCCATACCCACGCGGGCGCGCAATCGGTTTTCAAATCTAGTCGCGATGGGATGTCTGAAATACCCCTTGGGGGCCGATTGCATCTGAGGGATATCATGGACGCTGCGGACGAGGTGTTGGATAACGTAACTCGTTGTCCCGGATGCAACACCCGCCAAGGACATGAAATTCTCAAAGAAAAGACGCTCAAAAACGGCGGCGGTGTCGATTATCTATTACGCTGCGAAGGTTGTGGGAACGTACACAAAGTCATCTTCCGTCAACCCAAACCAGTTGTCATTCGATTCACGCTGTCAGATGGTCCAGATTCCACTCCATTTGAAATGGAAGTGGATGATGATGAAATCTTCACGCTGAATGATGAATTCGAGGCGAATGATTGTGTTTGGATTATCACGAAACTTGAGGTAGAAGGAGATGAGAAAAAGCGTACTGCAAGTGCGCGTGAAGTAAAGCGTGTTTGGGCTAGCAGAATTGACCTCGCGAGAATAAAGCGTACCTTCAGTGATGATGATTTTTCATTTTCAGATACCATAGAAGTCGAGCCTGACAAGGTATTCTCCTGTGGCACCATCGTCAAACATCGAGGTGAAACATGGAGAATTAGAGCCTTGCATTCAGGCACAGGTCGTACGCTTTCTGGAAAAATGGTTGCGAAGAACATCCGTCGCATATTCCTGCACCGCCCACCATCACCTGAAGAAATCGAAGAAAGGCGAATCGTAGAGAGGGGGAATTGGAAGGGGCAAAACTTCCCGGGTCGAGAAGAGCATCAGAAAAAATGGCGTGGTGAAAGAAATGACTGAGCGGCACGACCCAAGTGCTTGCCGGCGTATTTTGCGAAGCGCAAGAGAAAATGGACTCTCGCGGGAATTGCTAGATTCTGCCCAAAAATTGCAGGATGGTGTATACCGAGCCGAAGCGCTATGTGGGCTTTGTATTTCAGATGAAATGGACGATGATGATCGGGCGGAATGGGTTCAAATTATCGTCGACTCGATGTTTGAAGAAGAGCGCGCTTGGCGGTTGGCGGAAAGCATTGGTATCATCGCCAAATCAGCATCTAAGTGGCCAAAAGGTAAGGCGCGAAAAGCGCTCATTGAAGACCTCATTAGTCTAACTGGGGGGCTACCGACGGGCAAAGATAGAGCGGATGCACTGAAGGCAATTTCAGGTAGAGTCGCTGAACACCAATTGCCTGAATTGATGTTATTGGCCATCGAAAATGATGGTGTGGAGGCAAAGGCAGCGCGACCCGTCATGAAAGCAATGGTTTCCACAAAAAATTCTGCCATGATTTCTGAAATCATGCCCCTGATGACTGAAGCGAATCAGGATTTGGCAGTCAAATTGTTGGATAGTTTTCATGGAATCTGTGCAAAGGCCAAGATGAAAATTGAGCCGAGTGCCCTAGAACTTGCTCTCCCATTATTGAAAGGGGCTGAATTTGAAACGGTTCGTACAATGTGTAGCAATGCAAGCAGTATAGGAGATATTCAACTTCTTGCCAAGACCCTAGCGGGTTCGGATGAAACAGCCATCCGTTATTCAGTTACATTGGCTGGTCGAGCCGATCGAGCAGGGGACGCGGATTTTGCTGAGGAATTGCTCGAAAAAGCAGCTCATGATTTGAGTGAACTCGGTGCTCTCAAGTATGGGAATATTGCGAAAAATATCGCCAAGGGATTTGAACGGCTTGGAATGCATGATCGGGCCTCAGAACTCAAACCGGTTAATGCACCAACTGTGATTTCAACAAAGGTGGCCAACGATGAGATTTCTCGCAAGGGGCACACATTGGGACTTGTAGGCACCTATGAAGGAAGTATTGGGACACCACACTTACGGGCACTAGCAAGGGCATCAGGGATTGCTTGGGGATTTGGACTGGACATTGCACTGATTGATTGGCCAACCGATGATTTGGAGGCGCTATGCATTCGTGCAAAGAAAGAATCTGGGGCCGCTGGAGTCAACCATTTGGAGGAATTGCTTGAAGCGGAACGGATTGTCCTTGCAAGTTCTAACGAAGCGCTGAGTGGTTCACTGGGGCATCCAATCGTCACGACGCATCAACCCAAGGGAGGTTCAGTGAATCTCAGTGATTTTGAAGGTATTTTGTGTGTTTTGATTGGATTGGGTCGGAATGGATTGCCAAAGAAAATGCTAGAAAAGTGTGAGCACCAGTTTGAGTTGACGGGTGTTGGTGCAAGTTTGGAAACTGCCGTTGCGATGGGAGCCATTGCACAATGCTTGGCGAATCTAAGTTAGCGTCGATTTGTCCATGGCATGAAAATTGACTTCACAATGTGTGTCGCAACGTCAGGATTTTCATCCAACCTTCGCATGCTATACTCATACCATCTGCTCCCATATGGGATGTAGATACGGGTACGATGGCCCTCTTTGGCCAGTTTCCTGCGAATGTTTCCACGGACGCCGAGTAACATTTGGAATTCATACCCTGGGCCCTTTCCAGTTCGTTTGCCCCCGGCATTCTCCCGAGGATCGGTCAGTTCAGTACCCATGTCTCTCTTTTCAAGTGCAGATAGGGTGTGCTGAATTACTGGCAAATCATGTGATGCGATACCGACATAGGCTCCAGCATCTAGCATTTGGTCAATGTGTGAATTCAGCGCGTCTACGATTTCCTGATAACCTGTCAAAGCGATGGATTCAGGTTCAAGGTACACTCCTTTGCAAATTCGGAAGTCCGCTGCCCCTCCCAATTGAGTACAAATGGAATCTATGTCATCAGAAGTTCTGAGTAGTCTCGATTGGAGGACTGTACCCACATTTTTCAGTCCTTTTTGGTGCATGGAAAGCACGATGTCGATGGTGGATTGTGTTACGCGGTGATCTTCCATATCTAACCTGACAAAAATATCGTTCTTAGCCGCATTTTCCAGCAACCTCTCAATGTTTTGGTAGGCTGCCTTTTCATCGATGAGGAGGCCAAATGCTGTCGGTTTGATACTGAGGTTTGCATCTAAATTGTGCTCGACAATCGCATCCAAAACACGATCATATTCGTCAATGAAAAATTGTGCTTCATCCAGAGTGGATATTTCCTCTCCGAGAACATCAACTGTGAAGCATGCACCTTCTGAACTGAGTTTCTTCATCACGGATACTGCGCTGGATATGTCTTTTCCAGCAACGTACCGTTTGGCAACCGCTGCGACCATGAAACGTGGCATACACTTTGTAATCGTGACCATGAATCTGCCGAATGCGCCCATCTGCACACCTCCGTTGCGCCCCCAACAATCAGGGAGCACCTTGACAATTGCTTATGCATCATCCCCTGAAATTGCAAAGGGCGACCACTGACCACTGTTGTCCAAAACCCAGAAACCTTCCTCGCCTCGATCCAAAATCTTGCAACCTATTTCCTGCCGTGATACGTCAACGGGTTCCGTGTCGAATCTGCTTTCTGGCCAAAGCAAATCTTGTCGCCAGCCAGTAATCATCCATGTCCCATTGTTGAAAATTGCATCCTGAACGGGGCCCTTCACATTGACCACCGCAATCTTCTCTTTCTCAGAATTCCACCATGCCATGCGGTTTTCGCTCAGACCAACCAACCAGTTTCCCCCATCTCCATGCCAAACTTCGTTGGTACTCGATTTGAATTGATGAATTCCTTTTCTGAGTACATCCCCACTTGAACCTTCAATTTCTGCCCAGCCGCCTCCAAGAGAAAATGCCCATATCGAATTGTCCACTGAAATCAGATCGACAAGGACATCGCCATCAGGTAAATCGCCCAATAAATCCCACGAGAGTGGTTTTTGGCGCCAAATTTCTCTTGAATCGATTCCAATCCGGTATATTCCACGGTGATGTGTACAGAATACGATGTCCTGTTCGTGTTCACAAATGGCCAACGGTTCCGCATCAAGAATATGGGACCATACGGAACCAGCGACGTGATGGTGATCAGATTTCCCTGAATCAACGGCCACTCGTAAATCAGACATCTCAATCCCTGATTCAATAGGCTCTCGTAAGTCAATCAATGCCAATCTAGCAAGGGAAAGATCTCTTTCAATCCATGTTGAGACAAGAAAATGTTCACCCACAATAGCTGAATTGGTGATTTTCCCGGGGAAAGGATGGTGAATGGGATCAAGAGCATTCAGGCGTTTTGGATGTAGCAAGCAAAGACCGCCCTCTGTGTCGATGTGCACCAATCTTTCTCCTCTTGCCAAAAGTTGGCTTGGCGGAGTCGGGGTTTCTGGCATAGACATCAGACCTTGGCAGGGGCTGGGATTCATGAATGAATGGGCGGAGAATACTGAAGACAAATGACCTCTTGCCCTGAACAATGGTGACTTTACTCATCGTTTCCGAACCTGACATTGCGTCAACCATCCAAGGGGATGCACTGCTTTCTAGAGGGGGTTGGCTATCATGTGACTCTATCGAAGAGGGACGTGTTTGGAAACATGAAAGCGCGGAAGTTTGTCTTTGGTGGTTTCAGCATCGTGTTCTGATGGAAGACGATTTGGATCAGCGCTTTGAAAATGGCTACAAGCAATCTGTTAGCGAAGTCATCTTCCTTTCGAGACATTATGCGGCAAGTGGACGACCTAGTCTTACCTTGCACGTCATTGGTGTACCTGGAGAAACTCCTCGGGGCGAGGTTGCAGAATTCGGCGGAATCAAAGGAAATGTGGTGCTTCCCAACACCAGATTTGCATCATGGTACAGATTGATGTGTGAAGCCGCACATAAGCATGAGTTGGTACCTGAATTTGAATTGACGATAGAGACCACTCATCACGGACCTTGCCTATCTGTGCCCACGATGTTCATCGAAATCGGCTCTTCCGAATCCCATTGGAATCGAAGGGATGCTGCCGAGGCTTGGGCTGATGTTATTGAGAACGGTTTGGGTTTGGATGGAGGTGCAGGAATTGGAGATTGGAATGCGCTTAGCACTGACGTGAAAAAGCAAGCAAAAATCATGGTAGGAATTGGAGG
>DAVT01000041.1 GCA_002505685.1 Euryarchaeota archaeon UBA501
GAAAATAAACACATGGGGAAATTGGCAATGGGCGACGATGGCTGGTAGCACCCAAGGTAATGATCATGCGAATTCTATTGCCATTGGTCCAAATGGTGACCTGTACATAACAGGAAATTACCAATTCACAGCAAATTTTGGAAATATTTCACTAACAACTTCGAATGGAATTGAGGCGTTTGTTGCCAAGATGTCTTCGCATGGGGATTGGGTTTGGTCCGAATCAATGGGGGGAATGGGCACAGACGAAGGCCATTCGGTTGTAGTTGACTCACAAGGAGCCGTGTTTGTCTCAGGTATTTTTTACAGCGAAATTTCGATTGGTAACATGACTTTTACAGGTGGTGGCAACAGTAATTCATTCATTGCCAAGGCACATGATTTGGGAAGTTCAGTTGTTTGGGATTGGGCGAAATCGATAAGCAGTAGTAGCGCAAACTATGCAGGTGAGTTAGTATTAGACTCAAATGAAGATTTGATATTAACTGGTGGTTTTCTTGGGACGACAATATTTGGAAACAAAACCATGACTAGTAGTGGAAACAAGGATGTATTTGTGACAAAAATTCTGTCCAATGGAGATTTGTCATGGGCTCAAAAAGCTGGTAGTGGAAGCGAAGATATGGGTGTAGCCATAGGGGTTGATTCCCTAGGGAACCTATACGTTTCAGGTTACTTTTTCGGGAGTACGATTTCTTTTGGAAATTACGATTTAGCCAGCAGTGGTGGATTCGATGGGTTCGTTGCAAAAATGTCAACCGATTATGATCAGGATTCTGTGCCTGATTCATTGGATACCGACGATGATGGGGATTTAATTCTGGATGAGTTTGATGATTGTAAATCATCCCCTATTGGATTCCTGTCTCAAACCTCAACTGATCTTGACGGCGATGGATGTCGTGATTCTGATGAAGATCTAGATGATGATGGGGATGGATTGCTAGATGTAAATGATGCATGCCCAAGAGGTTGGACGGATTGGGTTCCAAATAATGTAACTGATATTGACATGGATGGATGTTACGATGCATCCGAGGATTTGGATGATGATAACGATGGATTTGAGGATTTTATCGATAAATGTCCGATTGTTTTTGGAAATTCAACATATCCGTTTGAAAAAGGGTGCCCGGATAGAGATGGGGACACTCGACCGGACGTAAATGACCCCTTCCCAGATAATCCACTGGAATGGGAGGACTCTGATCGAGACGGCGTTGGGAATAATTCAGACGCATTCCCCTATGACGCGACCCAGACACAGAATCAAGATGGTGACCAATATGGCGACAACCCATTCGGGAATTTACCTGATACATGTCCCGACGAATATGGTACTTCAGTGAAAGATGTTTACGGGTGCCCTGATTCTGATGGAGATGGAATCAGTGACATCAATGATCAATTCCCAAATGACCCCGAAGTTTGGCAAGATTCTGATGGAGATGGAATCGAAGATGGACTCGATGACTTTCCCTACAATCCGACTCAATCAATCGATTCTGATGGAGATGGATTCGGTGATAACCCCATGGGATCAAATGCAGACCGATTCGTCGATGATGAAACACAGTGGTCCGATGTCGATGGGGATGGATATGGGGACAATCCGAATGGGAGTATGCCCGATGCCTTCCCTCTAGACCCCACACAGTGGATGGATTCTGACGGTGATGGGTATGGCGACAACCCAAGTGGAAATATGCCCGATGCCTTCCCTCTAGACCCCACACAATGGATTGATGGTGACAATGATGGTTTGGGCGACAACCCCGATGGGAACAATCCTGACCCCCATTTATTCGATAGTGACAATGATGGATACAACAACAGTATCGACCCATTGCCATTCTACGCGACACCTGGTGATCTAGACAATGATGGTTGGTTGGATGATGAAGATTGGGACCCAGATGATAGTAGTGAATGGGCTGATTTTGACGAGGATGGAATCGGAAATAATGAGGATAACGACGACGATGGCGATAACTGGGGTGACTGGGCTGAAATGCGCGCAGGTACCGACCCTTACGATGAAAACGATTACCCCGTCGAAGGCTTTGAACTCAGCATCACCGATAATATCGCATTGAGTGCTTGGGACCTATTGGCACTGGCATCTGGTTTGCCTCTAGCCTCATGGCTCATCTTTGGATTTGTAACCCGCAATGCTCGCACAGATGCATTTGAATTGCGCATGAGAGAGGCAAAGACACGCGAAGAATTGGAAGAGGTTGCGACAGAATATGAACGCGCTCTGATGATTCGATTGATAGGACCACACCAAGGTATTCGCTTGGAGCGAGTTCGTGCAGAGTTGGATGACGAAATTGAGATGAGTGAAGCGGAATTGACAGGGCAAGAGGATGATTTAGGGCCCGTGGTCACTTCTCCTGATCAAACCGATTACACCGAAGAGGAATTGGGCCTGCAACCCCCAGAGGATGCTGAAATCATCGTCGATGAGAAAGGCTACGAATGGGTCGATGAGGGAGAAGATAAGTGGTATCGTCACAGTGGTGAAAACTCCTGGATCAAATGGGAGACTTGAGCCGTCAGAAACTCACACCGGCGACCATCAGTACGACACCAACAAGGATGGCTGGAATGGTGGTATGTACAGTCGCCCATAGGCTCGCAGCCTTGTGACGGACCAACAATGGGAACAATGCATCTCCATCCTGACTGATGGCGTTGGCCGCTAGCGCTGGGAACGAAATCATATCTTTGGTGTATGCCGTAATCGCGATGATTTGAGGACCACAACCCGGAATGAGGCCAATGGTTGCTGCGATAATCACCGCGAAAACTCCATCCCCATATTTTGACATGTCTTGCTCAGTAATGTTGGCAAATAGCATTGTAAACTCGAACACCAGATATGCAATCATCACCCAAAAGGTGACGAATGCTGTTTCACTTGCTGCATGCACCATCGTTTCTCTCATCGAATGCAACTTATCTCCGATTGTTGCCTCTGTGTCATCCGCAAACCAATTCTTCTGGGCGAAATAAAGAATCACAGATAATGTGGTCCCCAAGATACCAATCCAAGTGATGAAGCCGTCCAGAGTGAGGGGGTTGTAGGTCAATTCTAGACTGTAATCTGCATCTTGTCCGGACCAAACTAGCAGTAGAATCGCAAATATGAATCCAATCGCGGTCACCGCCCACCAAAAGAGGAAACCTTGGTGCAGAATTTTGTACCCAAGACCTTCTGGAACTTCTCGAGATAGATCGTCCAATGGCGAAGTATCTTCATCATTTTCCGGGACCAAATCTTCTCCAACTTTGGGTCCAAACTTGCCCAATGGTTTGCTTGGAGTGGTGCCAGTCATATCCACGAAGTAACCCCACCCTACACCGACAATAAACGAAATCACATGGACTGCAATCATTGGCGCGATGAAACTTGAATCCGCTACTGCGGCGCCAATCAGCACAAACGCAGAGTCACCAAGTGTGGCAATCAGTGTTGCCACGACTGTGCCGTATGTGACATACCCGCGTGCATACATCGGCATCATTACGATGGCACCCCCACAACCGGGAGTCAGACCCATCAATGCACCAATGACTGGTTGCAATTTCTTTTTGGATTGAATGTACTCTACAAAACGACCACTGGTTGCATACTGAAGCCAACTGAATAACAGAACCATTACAGCGACGAAAACAGTCACTGCTAGGAAGGCATCACGCATGCTCGTGACCACGATTTCAAGAATCTCTTGACTCGTGACCATGAACACTGGATGGAGTACAATTCAATATAGCCTTGGTTCGGAATCCATCAGCGATTTCCTCAAGTCCTAGACCCCAATACGCGCTCTATGACGCAACGAGTCTTGGAATGGGCCACCGCTCGATTGCGAGAAGGTGAATCCGTCGCCTTGGCCAGTGTCATTACCGCGCAAGGCAGCGTTCCGGGCAAGCCCGGCGCCCACATGGCTGTTACCGATTCCGAAGTGTACGGCACCGTAGGCGGCGCGGGATTGGAAATGAAAGTCATGAACCACCTGCGTGAAATTTTGGTCTCAAAGGAAGGGCGAATTGAAACCTACCAACTGCAGAAGGAAGCCAGCGGAAAAGCCGGCACCCCATTGAACAGTTTGTGTGGGGGAATCTTGACCGTTGCGATGGAAGTCATCGAACCTATGCCCCATATTCTTCTTGCAGGTGGTGGCCATTGTGCACAAGCGATTGCTGATGCAAGCGCACCTCTCGGGTGGTCGGTTTCAGTGCTAGACGCACGTCCTGAGTATGCCTCTGAAGAATTGTGGCCCGATGCCGAGGAGTGCATCGCTGCTGAACCGAGTGAATTCCTCGCGCGGGAAACGACTGAATCTCTCGCACGCTTCTCGCACATCTTGTTACTCGGTCACGATTGGGCGATTGATGAAGCACTTCTAATCGGATTGCTTGAGCGCGCCGAAGGGCGCCCACAAATCGGTTGTATCGGTTCGAAGGCAAAGTGGGGTGCATTTGAGAAGAGTGCGATTCAGGCAGGAATTTCTCAGGACATCTTGGACACAGTCATCTGCCCTATTGGCATCACCATCGGAGCAGAATCCCCACAAGAGATTGCCATAGCCGTGCTCGCCCAAATCATTGCTGAAATCAAGGAAGTAACGCCCACTTCGTCCTCTTGGAGAAAATAGTCACTACTCTTCTTCCAGTGACACCCAATCCAGAACGACTTGGCCCCATGAGTCCCAACGCACAACGGGTCGGAATCCACCATAATCGGTTGAATCAAGGGTTGTTTCGATATTGTGTCGAACATCCGTCGGCAGAACCACGTCAAAGCGATCATTGAGAATTGGAGAATATGTTGGCGTTGACTGAATGTACGAGGTTTCGATTTCAGGCAGAATTTCCTCTTCATCACCCTCCCCATCCTCCTCCTCATCGAGATTGTCCTCGGTGACAGTTTCTGGAATCTCTACCTGTTCACTTTCTTCCTGAATTGGGCTATCGAAAATAGGGGACAGTATGTCGGATTCAAAGCCGGTCCCTTTCATTTGGTATCCAGCTCGAGTCATGTAGAGTATCCCTAGCATAAATAGGGTCAATGCGGCCAAAACCAGCATTACACCCTTCATGATTCCACTATCGATGTCGGCCCAAATACACAGGAATCCCACGGATACTCCAATCATTGCATAAAGTCGTCTCCAACCTACATCTCTTTGGAAACCTAGGGCTCCTTGGCCCGCTGAGTGAACACAGAGCATGCCCCCAAACAACCACAGAGCTCTCGCCTCTCCCATGATAAACATCCAAGCGGCTGGAACAAAGATTAACGCGCCCGCAATACCAGAATTGTTTGAAAAATCGACAACTTGTTCATCCGTCCAATCGCTCCATTCGAAATCCCACATTTTCCAAGACGCCCATGTTAGTGCTAGAGACTCAAGCAACATCACAAAACCTGCAATTTCCACTTCATAACTCGTGTAGTCATCAAGCACACGAGCGACGACCCATGCGTGAACTACAGGAATCATCAGCAGGATGTTTGCCCATCTTCGCTTGTGGGCATGTTGAGTGAACAGGAAGACGCCAAACAACAAGGCTGCCCCAAAGTAGTAAGTGTCTGCAATCACAGCTGCTATAATTCCTGAACAAACAATCACATCGACCAAAGAATTGCGCTTTTCCACATCCCATTCTTCGTCTGCATACTTGAACAATCGATTCTTTAGATCAAGAATATACAATCCTGCAGTGTAGACAAATGTGTATGTTCCCGCAAACCTTACGGTTTCCAAATCGGACATATCCCACTCTTTCGCTCCAATGTTGGCCAGTTGGAAAAATAGCAAGATGCTTGAAATGTAGAACCAAAGCATAGTCCCAGTAAACCAAGCGATGACCGAAATCGCAAGGATCCCACCCAGAATGAACCAATGTGGCTCTGGAATGAGCAGGTAAGAGCCCAACAGAATGTAGATCAATGGCATGAGATAAGGATGTGAATGCTCGTCAATTTCCTCTCCTCTAGCAGCCAATCTTCGATCCAGGGCCCACCCTACCAAGGAGGGTGTGCCAATCAATAGCAAACCGATTCCACTCCATCGAGGTAGTGCAAACATGGATGTTTCACTGAAGTAGGCGGGGAGAGTTGCAACGGCATCTAGAATCAAATGCAATTCGCCATTATTCAACTCAAGCATCCAGACCCAGACAATCCATGCGAAACCTAGCATCCCAATGGCCAATCCTTGCCGATGATCGAATCCGCGAATCAGTACCAATGTGAACAATGGAATGGCGAGTAAACCCCCAGTGGTGTCCAAAGAGGCAATGGCCAGTACACCGAGCAACGTGATTGAGCCCGCTAACATGTCCTTATCGCCTTCCAAACCACGCCTCCTTAGAGCGAGTTCGACAATGAGAGGACCACCGAGAAGGATGGAGTCGAACAACAGATTTCCATTTCCTGCAGTCCCTGGTCCTTCAAGATGGAGATACAATGAGAGTGGAAGGCCGATGAGGAACAGGAGCCAAGCTGCGGTGGCTCGAGTTCTATCGTCATTGGGTAGTTCATTGACAACCTCGTAGGTCAGAATACCAATCGGAATCAGTAACAAAGCACCGAGTTCGAGTTGGTTTGCAATATCACCGCTTCGAGCCAAACCCATGGAAAACAAGAGCAGTGGTGCACACAATCCGATTCGGGCTGCGGGACCCAGTTTGAATTCAGAAAGGCGCTCAGATTTTTGGCTGATCCACGTGCGTGTCGATGCATCATATTCGGGAACCAAGATGCTTTGAGTAGTGATGTTGGAAATCAATTGCCCGAGGTCTACTTCGACATCACGTAAACCTCGACCCAAAATGTACAGAACAAGGGCGAAGAACATCGCTTCAATTTGAACATCAATGTGCGCCAATTGGGGTAATGAAAGGCGATTTGCCAATTCCATAATGAGGATCCCAATCGCTGCAAGTGCAACCCAACCGGTTGCATCCATTCTCGCATCATCGCCGGCTTCAATGGTCTCTTTTGCCTCCCTTACTTCTTGCCCCACAAGCGCCAGCAGGAATAGTGAAACACCTATCGGTAAATAGGGGTCTGAACCCATGAGTAACTCATTGGATAGCAATACCATCAGTATGCCCGAGGTTAGGACTGAATTCGCCAATTTTCCTTCACGTACAGCAAAGTGACCAATGGTAATCATTGCAAGTGGGGGAACAGCCAAGAAATATGGGTCAAGAGTCAAATCATCGATTTGAATCCAACCTCCAGCAAACCAAGAGAACATGATACCGATGAAAGTCCAATCAGAGACCCACCTTCGAGTCTGAGGTTGGGTTAGCATATAGATGAAGGCAAGCAAGCCCAAACACCAAGCCAACATGCTTCCTGGACTGGGAATAAACAGGAGGGCGAAGCCAAGTCCAATCGGCATTGAAGGTACTCGATTCTGATGCACTGGTAGGAAATATCCTACCAACAAAGCAATCCAAAGCATCAGTTGCAAGCTAATCCATTCATGCTGAATCGGTTCCAAAAGGATGAACTCGGCATCGGCCTCTCCTGCCACCCATTGTCCGAAAATTACCAATAGAACTAGGGCCACTGATCCCTTTTCGATCATTCGAGTTGAAAGGCCAGGATGGGCAGCAAAAACTCCCTGAATCAATACGATAATAATCAGCATCGACAAACCTTCACCAGTGTTGTCTACGAAGGTCTCGTAAAGGAACGGCGTGAGGGATGATACGATGGCTGCGGTGAGGAAAAGTGGACTTCGGTCACTATCTGTGGCCACTGCCATCGCAATCGTGGACATTCCAATCACAGCAATCAGAATGGGTAAGAATCCTGTATTGGATGCATAATCCACCCAAATGCTGGCACCACTCACCATGATTGCAAGCGGAGCCAATACCATCACCAAACGGGGTACAGTGCCCCCGTCTACACGCTTTGTATAGTGCCAAAGTCCCAGTATTGTAATGCCAACTATGGAGGCTTGAATGACGACGCCCCAACCACCCGGAATCCAACCTTCGCCCCCACTTTCACCCTGACAAATGGTGGTCGATTCTGCCCCATAGCCACAAATCAGGTACAGTGAAAATCGACTCAACCAATAGGCACATAGAACTCCGAAAAGCAAGCCAAATGCAAGCATGTAATCATGAATAATAGATAGAATGCCCTGACGGCGGTGCTGAATCTCAACCAATACGAATGTCATCACTGTTGCCAACAATGAACCAACTGCAAGCCAAAGGAAGGTCCAATCGGTATCCGTTTCAGAAACCATGAATGTCCAAATTCCGAGTAAAAGTGCAATTACTCCACCTCCAAGCGAGATTATCATCCCAAATTGGGCATCTCCTTGGTCCACTTTCTGTCCGGATGGAACAACTGAAAAACCCGGTTGGTAGGTTTGTTCCGGCATGGAAACATGCGCGATATTTCTGAATCGTGTGCGGGTCGAATCGTCTTCTCCCATGGGGAAAAGGTGACCTTTACACCTCATAATGAATTTCCCGACCACCTAACGAATCCTGCGATTGACTTAGGCAGGGGCAGAATTCATTATCCCATTCAGTATGCCCTTTCTATGCAGGTCGTGCACCTCCAATGGAATCGCCCCAAAATGGCG
>DAVT01000014.1 GCA_002505685.1 Euryarchaeota archaeon UBA501
TGTGAGCGTCACTTCTTTTTGCGTATCGAATTCATCTGTAGTGCGCAGTGTGACACTGTTTCCAAACCCAGAACCATCCGCTGGCGGTATGGCCGACAATGGGATGCCGGCACTTTCCCCCACACCCAAACTGACCTGCAAAGGCCCATCCAGACTCCAACCGTCTGGCAGCCCTAGGATGTCGACATCAATCGTTGTCGGCGCATTTCCTAAATTCGACAACATTGCCAATGGCAACCCTCCAACAGACGAAACCAACCATTCTTCTGCATGCTCTAATGAATAATCATGCCATGCTGCAACACGCAGTGGAAGAGTGGTCTGCCCCATTCCTGAACCGTCTGAATTTCTTGCACGCAAGGTCAATTCGACAGTGTATCCAGAAATGGCGCCTTCAGGTGGGATAATTTCACAATTAAACTGGGTGCTCTCACCAGGTGCGAGTGAAGGCAGGTTGTCGCTGATATTGAGTGTCCATCCAGCGACATCCACCCAACCGTTGATGTACGGTATCGCTGGTGAATTTCCTCGTTGCTCGATAATTAGAGATACATTGGCTCCATTTCGATCAATGTCTAAATTCGCGCCACCTGCCAATATCCACCAACCGGGAACGTGGTTCACTTCAATATGCACTACGAACGGATCAATCGTGGTATCATCGCTTAGTCCATTGAAGCTGATGGTGGCCATTGTATTCATCCATGATGTAGAAGATACGTTCACACCAATTTGCAATATTTCAGATCCGTTAACCGCAATAGAGCCACTTTCGTCACCCCAAGCACTCCATCCCGTGCCGTCGTCAGAACCAGCGGCTTGGATTTCAATTCCGGGACTGATTGAAATTTGATCTACAAGGTTGCCCACATTTGTCACATTGAACTCAAATTCAAGTTGTGTATTTGGGTCGGCATTAATTGTTCCATAATTTTGGATTTCCTCGCCATTTGCAAGCAGTTTCATCTCCCAACGGTGATCTTGACGAGCTTCAATGAGCATGTCTGTTGTCGCTACTACCCCGATATCCCCTTGTGATGCCATATGGAATTGCAGATGCAGAGTCACCGCTGCCGCCATCTCTGCTGGTAGAGTCAAAGACACCGGAATACTTCGAAGTTCACCCGCACCGATGGCGTATTGAGTAGATGGGAATTGGATTTCCAAACCTGGGTCTTCAGAGAAGTTTGCATTCTCAACCACTGTCCAAGAGAGGTCATATGCATCGGGACCATTCCCTGGATTTGACAACCTCAACATCATAGTCTCCTGAACCTCAACATCCATTCGGTGAGGTTGATTGGAAGGTGATGTGACCTCAATAGTGGCGCGGTGGATTTGCAGAACTTGTAGTGAAAGCGAAAGTGTTGCACCGGTGTTTGTTGCTTCCTCGGTGGTCCAAGTATGAAGCATCGGAGGAGTTGCATATGGCATATCTACAATCAAAGTCCCACTTACTCGGGCACCAGCGTTTCCACTTGCCACCAAAGTGGTTCCATCGATGGATAATGCACCACTGGTTTCCCAAGTCCAATCTGGCATCACCATTCCTGCGCTGGCCATATCCCATTCCATTTCATCGACACCGGATGGGAATTGAACCTCGATGTTCCATGTTCGATCGTCTGCCGGCACAGAACGGATGTGAGGTGGCATCACTTGGACGAGATTCGCTGTGAATTTCAGATCAATAGAGCGACATTCTTCATCAGCCCCGATGCACATGGTCAATTGTGTCGAAACATTGTCACCCAGTGATGCCGTGAGGGGAACATCGATTCTAGCGGTCAACTCGCGAATTTCATTCGGAGCAAGTGTCAATGGACTAACCTCTTGGCCTGTAGAATCATGCAGGGTGATGTCATTCCCCCATGCAGTACCATTCCATTGCAGTGAAATTGGTTCAGGAGCATTCCCTAGATTCTCAACCAATATCCACGCTGCGGCAGATTCACCGGGGATGCCCACGCCATTTGAAACCGGAGTCCCATCAGCACCCCTGAGTGAAAGCCCTCGGGTCCTCTCAGCCTCAATTGCTAGAATCGCAGTTTGCGTGACATTTTGGTCTGAGTCTAGTGTCATTGTGATAGTGACAAATCCGGAATCGGTCCCCAAAGCTTCCTGGGGTGCAGAAACACGCAGTGTGGGACTCCAAGTTGCACCGACCCCAATCTGAACACCATTGGATGCGCTTGGATTCAAATCCACAAGGGTCCAATTTGCTGGCAATCCGGAAGTATCCAGCGACATGCTCCAAGTTCCTGCCAACCGCCCTGTGGATGTGATGATTGGCATCACGTCCTGTTGTCCACCAGGTAGGACACGAACCGGATCAGGGGGGACACCTATGCTGACATTGTATGGCGCGATGATGTTCAACACTGTACTGGTGACATCATTATCAGTGCGCGTTTGCGTCACGTTTTCATGTTCATCCAAGTGCAACACAAACGTATGTTCACCCAAACCACCGTCCCAGCCAAAGGAGAATGAAGCAAAATTCCCATCACCGGTGGGGTCCACGGGGTGAAGAATTCCTTCTCGATGGGTGTGTTTCAATTCTCCATCGACATAGATTCGAGCATAAGTGTCAGTATCAGTAGAATCGGTTCCAGCATTTTCGAAGTATGCCGTTACGGTTACATTTTCCCCGGGGTCTGGTGTGCTCGGATTGAATGTGATGGCCAGACCATCCTCGAATGGTCGAATATCTGCGCCCGCTTGAGATATGAGCATGTCTCCGACTAGCAAGTCAAGTGCTCCATCATTGTCAAAATCAGCAAGTGCGTGGCTCGCCCATGTTCTGTGAGGCAATTCCACTCCTGAAACCCATTCTGCATTGATAGATGAACGAGAACCGGTTTCCCCATCATGAGCGTATAATGTCCGTCCAAATGTAACTACAATTTCGTCAAGTCCAGTACCATCGATGTCCATTGCCGTTGGTGCAGAGACTGCAATCTCGTCATTGGGGTTTCCTGACGTGCCCTCGATAATCTGATTCCAATCGAGGAAAGTGTTCTGGTTTCCTTCATTGTAATCGTGGCACCCAACCATTCCATGCCAAGAGAAGCCATCTCTGTACCAAGTGTTCCAGCAGATCCGATCCGTAATTCCATTGTCATCGGAATCGATGAGGACAGGTGGTGCATCGGCATAACCATTGGACGCGGTAAAGGAGAATATTTCCGAGGCATCAATGACGTCAAGTCCGACGAATTCAGCTCCATCACTGGTACCAGCTCCATCTATGTCAGAAGGAATGGTCACGACCATTTCGGGAGCCGGGTCGGAATCGAGTTGCGTGATGATGGGCCCTGGGAGTCGAACGTGAGGCGAGGATGTATCTCCATCGAGATTGTTCAGAGTATCGTCGTATTGCACCTGACCATTGGCTGCATTGAGTCGCCATATCCACATATTCCCGTTGTTTTCATTCATCGTGGTCAGCAATATCGCAGAGGAAACCGCATCAATTTGTACCCATGCGGGGTCTGACGGATGAGTCCCTTTGTCTAGTGTCACCTCCCAAATTGGACTGGGTGTCCCTGTTGTCGGGAGTGGTAACGCGACAAGATTTGGTTCATCATTGATGTCATCCATCATCGCCAAAACCAATTCAGGACTTCCATCGAGGAACAAATCTGCAAGGAGGGGTTGGGCAACCGGTCGGTGACAGGTTTGACAGGTTCGGTCTGCAGCCATTTCAAATGTATCATGACTCCATCGCCAAATCCGCTCCGACTCGTGACTGCCGTGTTTCCATCCAGTTACATCACATTCAATGTTTGGTGACCACATTTCTACGGTTGCTTGCCCGTTTGCATCGTACACGATGATAATCTCAAGCTTCCCATCATCATCAGCATCGAATATGATCGGTGTTGATTTCACTTCCAAATCAATGGCGCCAATGTCTACTTCCCACATTTTTTCGCTGGTATCTCCATCGACAATCCGCATGAATGCATGGGGGTTACCACTGACATCCTGTTGGCGAACGAAAACTGGAGACAGGCTATCTCGTGCACACGAATCCAGCACAAGGCCCCCAGTGTCAATATTGGCGGAAAAGTTCCCCACTGAAACCCCTAATGTTTCAACTCCAATACTCTCGTCAGGATAGTGAACCCAATTTACAACAGGATTGGTGATACTCAGCAGTTCATTGGTTTCGGGTGAGGATGGTGCATGTGCGGGAATACTTGCCTCATGACCTGGAGTCCGTCCGAATTGAGGCCAGTGAACCCCCCCATCTATCCAAACGTCGCCATCCCGTGCCTCAGTTGATTCGTTAGACGAATCTTCGCTGAGTGTCAATGGTGCCACACTCTGGCCGACAAGCAGGATAACCAACCAAAACATGAGGGCTTGAGTGCGTAGGAATCCAGCACCCTCGCTCGCCATAGATAGGTATGGTTACTGAACACCTCTTGAACGTTCGTGCGCCGAGGGTATTCATGGGTTACATAGTAACCCAGAACGGCATTTTCCGAATTTGCGATTTTGCGAAGCGTTCATAGAGGGGTCTACGGTCGCCGATTCGTCTTGGACGACCTCTCCTCTGGAGGCGGAAGCCGATGAGGGACGGGAGGCTTGCGGGTCTTCCGTCCTTGGCTTCCTCTTCTGAAGAGAGTAATTCAGGAGGGGGCACAAAAAAATGTACAGTCTCGAAATGATAGAAGATACCATTCGAATTCCAGCCGAGTATATCGAAAAGGGCAAGTCCCTTTCGGAGCACGTTGACCGATTGGCCCACGATGCGTTTGAAGGAAAATTTGACGATGATGGCAATTACATTCTATTGACACTAGATCACGAATTACAAGGGCGAGGAAGAATCATTCACGGAGATGGTGCAATTTACCAAAAAGTGCGCTTCAAGGCACTTCTATTCATGATGGATGGCAACGAAATTGTCGATGGCGCGGTCAGTGAAGTTCACGAGTTCGGAGCATTCGTTAGAATCGGTCCGATGGAAGCACTTCTACACAAGAGCCAGATTTTGGATGAGCAAATCGACATCAACGTCGGCCTCCGCCGAATTGAGGGTCGACAGTCAGGCAAGTATCTAGCCGAGGGTACTGCGGTTCGTGCACGAATTGTATCGCTTTCACTCAATCCTCACGACCCCCGCTCTAGCAAAATCGGTTTGACTTGCAAGCAAACTGCACTTGGTGCACACGACTGGCTTAACGAGGAGGA
>DAVT01000091.1 GCA_002505685.1 Euryarchaeota archaeon UBA501
CAATCACATGATTGCATATTTAGGCTCAGGATCTATTGAATCTCAACCGGTTGTAGAAACCGCTGTGGTCGAGGTGCCTGAACCACAACCTGCACTCATAGAACCAGAGGCTGCAATACCTGCCCCTCAGTCAAATGGAGACGTTGCTGCAAAGGTAGTCGAAGTTGTTGTCAAACACACAGGCTACCCTGCAGATTTCATCGAATTGGATCAAGACTTGGAAGGGGAGCTTGGTATTGACACGGTCAAACAGGCAGAAATCATGGCCGAGTTGCGAGATTTCTACGGCCTACCTGTCGACGAATCTTTTGTTCTGAGCGAACATCCAACTCTCAATCACATGATTGCATATTTAGGTCAGGATTCACAACCTGAAATGATATCGATACCCAACCCCATTGAGGAGGTCCAGCCCTCGCCTCCATCTTCTTTTGAAAAAGAGCCGGTTGAATCTGAACCCGAATCGAAATCTTTGCCCATACTCCTACCCACAACTGTGAGGAGGTGGCAGGTTGAATCAGAGGAAGTACAGCCTGAAGCAGAAGACCCCCTTGATATGGAGAACAAAATCATAGCAGTCACAGATGACCCTTGGGGCGTGGCAGATACGCTTTGTCACATTCTCATAGAGGCCGGTATTGCGGCCGTTAGAATCATGCTTGACCCTAGCATCGTTTCAAAGATTAAGATTGAGAAAGATGGTCCGGTAGACATTATTCGAGTAAATCCTGGCAATGTGAAACAACTTGCTGAAGTCAGCAATACTCTTGCAGAAATAGGAGAAGTTGCTGCATTGCTCCATCTCGCCCCACTTCGACTGGCAGGTGTAGGTTGGGAAAAGGAAACTCAACAGGCTCACCTAACCTCAACCACACACGGATTGTTTGGATTGCTAAAATCACTTGATCAGCACTTCAACACGATTTCAGATGGTGTGGTCATGTCGGTCAGTGCAATGGATGGCCGGCATGGTAATTCAAGCAGTCGTTTCAACGCACTCGCTGCTGGAGCACACGGGGTTGTCAAATCATATGCCAAAGAGAAACCGCACATTCGCTGTAGAGCGGTTGACGTTGATCCAGAGTTACTCTCTGACCCGCAAGCTCTGGCATACAAGTTGTGGGCTGAAGCCTTTGGACGCACCAAGCCACTGGAAGTAGGACTGTCCAGAGATGGTAAGCGATGGGCACTTCGGTTGTACGAGGAGGATATTATAGGCGAAAAGGTTGCACTGCAGCAGGATGACGTTTGGGTGATTTCTGGAGGTGGTGCTGGCGTAACGGCCCGTTGCATTGTAGGGGTAGCTCAAGCAAGCAGAAACGCAGGCGCGACCTTTGTTCTGCTTGGCAGGACTCGATTGGATTCCTCAATCGAGCACTGGTTAGAGGATGATGAACAGACTCTCCAATCTCGAAAGTTGAATTTGCGAGAGGAGATGATTGCAAATAGCAAATCCGGAAAGGTAACAATGGTTGAATGGGAAAATTCGTGGAACCAAAATATGAGAAATTTGGAGGTTTATCGTACCATTCGGGACATTCAAGAAACCGGAAATAGGGCACTGTATGATGCATGCGACGTGACAAATGGAAAAGCAGTTCACAAGGTTTTGTCAGCTCTAAGCAAAGAGTTTGGCCCCGTGACAGGTGTTGTCCATGGGGCCGGCCTTGAAGAATCAAAGCTAGTCGCAGACAAGACATGGGAGTCCTTCTCTAAGGTTGTTTCAGTGAAAATTGATGGTTGGCGTTCTTTCGTAGATGCTCTTGAGGACCAACTTTCTCATCTTCGAGTTATCTGCGCATTCACCTCAATTGCAGGTCGCTTTGGCAACGGAGGGCAGGTGGATTATGCTGCTGCCAACAATATCCTTGATGCTGAAATGTGCAGAATATCACATCACCCAGATGCTCCTAGGGCCGTCGCAATCGCTTGGTCTGGCTGGAGGGATGTTGGTATGGCGACAAGAGGTTCATTGGAATCAGTGTTCGAGCAAGCGGGAATCGAAACAATTCCAGTGGACACTGGTGTAGAATTGTTTGTTCAGGAAATTCTTGCAGGAGGTAAGCGTCGAGTTGTTGCAGCAGGTGAACTTGGAATCCTCGACGATGAGGACTGCAAGCGTTCCCCACCCCAAAAGCTCCCTGAAGATACTGCGGGTGCTCTCGCAGAGTCATCCAGATTCCCATTTATCGATCGGATTTCTGAGCACGAACCCTATGAGAAGTTGATTTCAGAATGCACACTCTCAACTGGGCGTTATCCTTTCCTTGTCGACCACGCTATCGAGGGTGTACCGTATCACCCAGGTGTAATGGCCATGGAAATGTTCGCTCAAAATGCACTACTGCTCTATCCGATGTGCACATTGCAAAAATTTTCTGATGTCTCATTTGGTCTACCGATAAAATTGACCAAAGAGGAAGCACACGTAAGGATCGTTGCAAAATTCATGGAACAAAATCAACATACGCTACTGGTAAAATGCCATGTTGAGAGTGATTTAACGAATTCAAAGGGCGAGGTTTTCGGGGAACCTCGAATCCACCATCAAGCCATTGTTCATCTCTTGAAGGAAGGTGCAAACGTTGAGGAAAATACTGCATTTGCCGATTCACCAGGGAGAGGAAAGGCATCATTCCAGCCGGATTTCATCTATGATCGATTCTTCCACGGGCCACGCTTCCAAGTTCACGGAGGTTTGGTCAAAGGTGTCTCCTCTAATGGCGACTTTGGGGCCGATGGTATCGCATTACTGCGTAATCAATTGCCGAATTCACAACTATTTGCAGATGAACCTGCATTGTTAGAATCCCTTCCAATGCTTATTGAAGCATGTTTCCAAAACGCTGGATTGGTTGCAATGGAAATCGATTCTATCTCCAGTCTCCCAATTGGTATCGAGGATTGCACTTTAGTCAAATTACCCGGGAAACGGGATTCACTGCGGGTACGGAGTTACCGGCGTGGTACTGAAGATGGTGGCATTACAATCCACGATGCAGTGGTGTTTGATCAAAATATGAAACCGATTATTTCTCTCAAAGGATTGAGGTTGAAGGGAATGGCACCAGTTCCAGAGGATTTACAATTCAAACTCAATAGGAAGGAGAAATAGCAATTGAAAAATCGATTTTCCAATTGAGGTTTTGTAATGTCGGAATGGAAACCTTCGGGTCTAGTGTCCCCCCTTCCGCTCCCTCAATTGTGTTCTCCAACGAATGTGATTGCTGTTTGGATGCCTGTAGGGGACGTATCTTCCGATACCCCGCCACCGAACATCACAAGCGTGCCATTGGTCGATGCGTTTGAGGCTTCCACTTTTGTGACAATGAAAAGAGCTGCAGAACACGCAGCAGGCAGATATGCACTAGCGACTCTTCTGCGAGATATCGGCTTTGATCCCTTCGATCTTCGAATTGTACGGGATGAGCACCGCAAACCGATTTTGGTATGGAGGGATGCTGAAGCAAGAAAGAGAGCGGGTGGCCCCCTCAGCCCTCCCTTGCCTGAAATCACACTAGGTCACTCTAACGGTATCGCGGTAGCAGCAGTTTCACTGGACGGTGCCTTAATTGGTTTAGACGCTGAACCCTTAGATTCCTCACGCCCCAAGAATCTCTTGACAATGATGGCGTCTGGTGAGGAGTTACAATATCTTGAGAAACTTTGGGAAATTGATGAGCAATTGGGAATGCAGGAGTCAACTAGAACCTGGGTAATCAAGGAAGCAGTGCAGAAGGCCTGTGGGTTGGGTATGCACATTGCCCCTCAATCGTTTTCGGTGTTGAATTGTGAAGAAGTGGTGCTTTCTCATGACAATGTCGGTTATCGATTGGAAGTTGTGCATTGGAGAGAGTTATTGCAGGGTCGTTCCTTCGTCTTTGGTTTTTCACGTCTCAAGGAAGTAGTCAATTCGAACTAGGGTCATTGTTTGGTTTCGATGTGCTACCCAATGCCATCAGCAATCCTGGGATAAATAGAACCGTCAAAATTCGGATTGTTGTATTTACTTCGAGCCCCAAAGCAATAGCCCAAAGTGGAGCCATCGCCGGCATGAAAGCGAAACACATGCCAATTCCCAACTTCCGTCTCCAATGCATGACACTGGCCAAGGGTCGGCATGCCTTCAATTTGCGGGACGGCTCGGACCGAATCGGATAAGACTGAGGCCCGACACGCGCTCTATAACGCGGATGTAGTGAAGGGGTTATCACCTGAGGTTTCCAACCTCATGTCACGGGTTCAAATCCCGTCGTCCGCACTTTTTGTTGATACCAAACGCCCCTTCCTAGGGATTCAATAACCAAGGGCTTGAGCGATGGCCATGACTGGCGCCCCCTCAATCAGTACCTCTGGTACTGAAGACGAGAGTACACAAATTCTCGGACGCAGAATTTGGCGCATTTTACCCTACATCAAACCCTATTGGCGAAGAGCCAGTGTGGGTATCGGCTCAAATGCTCTTGCACGCTTTAGTGATCTACTTCCGTTTGTATTCATTGGCTTTGCAGTCGATTATTACAGCGGGAATGATGATTTTTCAGGATTCTATGGCGCAATGCGTGAGTGGTTGGATGAGAGTTTGTTCCCAATTATCAGCGACAATCTAGCAGTTGGCTACGGTTTACTCATCTTTCTCGGATTTGCTAGTCTGGCCGTCTGGCAAGGCCTTTCTGAGTATTGTTGGCAAACCTTGGGGTATAAGGTACAACACGACATTCGGATGGATGCGACTCACTCATTGATTCGAATGGAGGCATCGTACTACGATTTGCGACAAACTGGGGTCCTGATGTCGGTTCTTTCTGCAGATGTAAATCAGTTGGAAGATGTCATTTCGGATTCATCTACATCGATAATCAGAATCATTGTCACATTCTTTACAGCTGGTTTGCTTTTGATTCTGATGTCATGGAAACTCGCCGCGGTGTTGTTCTGTCCAATGGTTCTGATATTCCCCATGGTCTACTTCTTTTCTACTCGTGTCCAGAGAAAGTATCGCAAACAGCGCGAATCTACAGGGGGTATCAGTGCAGTACTAGAGAATGTCATTTCAGGTATTTCCGTAGTCCAAGCCTACAATGCTCAGAGGTGGGAATCAGAACGGGTCGGACACGAGAGTGCTGAATATCGTAATCAAGCGATAGGAGCAAGCAAAGATCGCAACCGCTTCATCCCTGGAATATATGCTGTTGCCGGATTGGCTTTTGGCCTACTCGTTAGCGTTGGAGGTTGGCTGATGAAGGATGGAGAAATCACCACAGGTGGTTTTGTCACATTCCTCTTGGTCATGACTCGAATGACCATGCCGCTATTCATTTTCGGTATGCTGGTCAATCAATTACAACGGGGCGAGGCTGCTGCTAGACGTGTTTTTGATATGGTTGACTTGGAGCCAACAATCATTGATAATCCGGATTCGGTTGAGTTACAAGGTCCCATTGAATCGGTACAATTTGACGACGTTCATTTTACCTATCCCAATACAGAAACCCCTGTACTGAACGGTATTTCGTTCAAGGTCGATGCAGGCGGGTTCATCGGTATCATGGGCCACACAGGGGCTGGAAAATCCACGATTCTCAAAATTCTATTGCGATATTACGAACCCAATCGGGGTAGAGTCCTCATCAATGGAGTCGATATTCAAGACTTGACTTTGGAGAGCGTTCGGAATCACCTCGGATTCGTAAGTCAAGATCCATTCTTGTTCTATGGTACTATCAGGGACAATGTGGTATACGCTCGCTCTGCTACTGACGAAGAGTTACAGAAGGCTCTCGATCTAGCGGGTGCATCAGAATTTGTTTCAGGATTGGAGGAAACTATTGATACTATGGTTGGCGATAGAGGTGTGAAATTGTCTGGTGGTCAAAGGGCCCGAATTTCATTGGCGCGCGCCCTTCTCAAAACCCCAAGTTTGCTAGTCTTAGATGAAGCCAGCAGCGCTTTGGACGCAGAAACGGAGAAACGAATCCAAGCAAATTTGTTGGAAACAGGTGGTTCTAGAGCGACGATTGCTGTTGCCCATCGATTGTCTACAATTCGCAATGCGGAGGAGATACTTTCGATGGTCCATGGAGCAGTGGTAGAACGCGGGACCCACTCAGAACTTGTCGACAACAATGGTGTCTATTCAAGCCAATGGGCAATCCAAACCGGAGCACTTGAGGAGGAATGAATTTGGCTGAAATTCAGTGGGTTAGGGTTCGTTCAGGAACTGCTTGGCTCGGAGATGAGAGAGGCGCACTGATGCATGCATCCAATGGGCCACGTCACCAGATCCAAATAGATTCAGATTTTGAAATCAGTTCAGAGCCGATTACATTTGCACAATGGAAAGAATTGACTGGACAAGCAGCAGCTGGACAGAATTCCGACTTGCCATTGAATCGCCTCACACCCCTGATGATTGAAGCAGGATTGATTGGTGTAGAGGGCAATCTTCGCCCACCCTCCGAGGCCGAATGGGCTCTCGCCTTTGACCAAGGAGCCATTGAACGAGGATCTGTTGAGGTGGAAGTCCTCAGTGATCGCCCACCAAGAAGTGGGTATTGGAGTGCACCCTGCGATGGACGACCATGGCTTCCTCCGGTTCGAGCGGGAGGGATTTCTGACCACACAGCTCACGTGACTCAAATTTGGCAAAAAGATGGTACAGTTCGTGGGGCTACTCCTCGAGGTGTTTCACGACAAAAAATGGGATTTCGTCTGGTACGTCCAGCAGAATACAATGGTAATCTGTGCATGCCATTAGCACCCAAAAAATCCGACCTCCTCCTCCGCGAGGCCTTGATTGCGTTGGTAATTGGAATCATACCCAGTTTCACATGGGCTTTCTTCAATGCCAGTTCGGATTATATTTCCTCAAGTTGGCTAAATATCGCTTTTGGAGGTGTATTTTTTTCACTGATGACGGCATTAATTTGGCGCCCAAAGACGCCTTCATATCAAGTTGAAAATAATCAGATGCGGCGATTTTAGGAACGATCTTTGTCATCGACCTGCAAACCTGAATTTTTTGTAATGTGAATTCTCCACCATGCGGTCAAAACTCCCATTCCGTATGACCAATGCATCAGGAATGTCATCAATGGTGCCATCAATACAGTTGAAATTGAACGGGAGGGGGAGGTCCCTAGTGCTGCTCCCGCCCAACACAGAGCCACATAGAGTCCGGATAGGCTTACAGGAAGATGTACCATGGTTCGTTCAAGGCCCATGGGAATTGTTTCCAAAGAAATGTCCCAAAAATTAGGCCATGCGAGCCCTCCAGTGAACGCTCCATATCCAAACATAGCCAGTGCGGTTAGAACCAAGAGAGGGAACATACCTACAGCGGTGTGGCTCCATGATTTCATTCCTGGATGCAAATCACTTGCCAGTATTCGGACCAATCCATAATTTCGAATTTGTTTTCGGACTCGGCTCGGATTCCTTCTCCTGTGCCACATAATCGCATCTCGGTCTTGCCACAACTTGTATCCAGCCAATTCAATTCTGTAGTCCATCATTGCATCTTCACAACCAATGGCACCCACATCAAATCCTTGCACTTCATCTAACACAGTTTTTCGATAGGCTGCATTCACTCCGGGTAACTGATTTGCTCGAGTCAATGCCTCCGCCCCACGGTTTCCATAATTTGTTCCTGCTGTAACCCATTTTGAGCAGAATGTCACATCGATTACGCGCTGCCAAAACGTCGACCTAGAATCTGGTGGTGCGAAATTTGGTCCACCTACACCTGCTACATCTTCCTGTTCAAACCACCGAACCAATTTCTCAACCCAATCTTCTGGGACCCATACATCATCGTCTGTGAAAAGAACCAATTCGCAATCTATTGCCTGCAAAGCAACATTACAGGCATCCGCTCTTGTTCGGCTTCCTTGGTCATCAACCCACGTTACCCCCTTCTCGTTTGCTATCGATTGACCGGGGTCTCCAGTAGGGCCCACAATGGCAATTTCCAAAGGGCCCTTCCAAGTTTGATTGCACAACCCCTCTAGAGCGATTCCCAGTTCTTCGGGATTGCGCAAAGTAGGGATGATGACGCATACCCGAGGGTCTGCCATATTCTGTGCGGGTTCACGCATCGCCTTCAATTCTTGGTGCGAGGAAGTAGACACAACGCCCAGCTCCATCGGCGAATTCAAACTCCAATCGGAGAGGATGGTTCTCATTGAAGTACAACGCAACACTATCCACTATTGCTTCCATGCGCTTTGCCATCGGATAGAGTAAAGATAGGCTATATTGACTCTTTACTGGACCATCACAAACCAAATCTTGTAGTTCACCAGCATCATATGAGACATTGACCGTGTCTGTATCACCACTGACATTGACCCCAAAGGACTGTGCGTTGAGAGAGATGGTTGCCAAATCGCCGACTTGCTTGGCAGCTCTCAATGCGCGACTAAATTTGATTGCTGAGAGTTTAACTGAACTGTGCAACTCTACATCAGGCACACGCGGCTCCAGCATTGTGGCCCGATCTAGTGGGCGGATTGTGCGGTTAATTTCACCGACTTGAATGTTGACACGCCCATCATTTTCATCATAATTCATCTCGATGAGGTCGCCCTGTTCGGCCAAGCCAATTAAATCACGCAACTTGACCAATTCAAATCCAATGGTACAGGGTTCGCATTCCCATGCTTCAAAGGCAGAGGAGTCAATTTCCATTCGAACCATGGCAACATGCATGGCATCTACTGCACGAACTTCGATGTGTCCCTCTTCAAACTTGAATTTTGCATCTTCAACAAGGACCGTCAGAATTTCCACAATGGTTCTCATCGTGTCCTGTTTTGCTGTGATGTTCAACACTTGACCACCCTACTCAGCAAGTTCTGGGCAAAGGGGGCTAAAAAGGGTTCACTTTGCTCAACTTTGGCGTTTGAAGCGAATTAGTACTCTCTCCACCCATGTCCACAATCAGCACAAGTCAAAATCCGGGTTTCCGGTTCATCGGAAGCTCGAGTTTGTTGGAGTTCTGCAAATACGCTATCTGAATCGCATTTTGGACAAATATACGTCTTGGTCGTCAACACGCCACGTTGTTGATCCGCATCGTCGATAACCCTTCTATCCCGAGCCTCAGTTTTGCTACTGGATGCCGCTTTGGAGATGTCAATTTCAGTTCCATCTTCCATCAAAACTTTGTTTTCAGCCGTGCCACTGTATCCACAGTTGTAATTCGGACACTTGATTTTTCCCGATGGATCTGGAAATGCTAGTGTTCCACATACGGGACAGAACATGGGTATGGGCTTGCGTATTCACTCTTGAATTCTACCCTTACCTATCTTGCCAATGGGCTATTCCGTACGGACTTTCAACTAGGGGGGGGTACGGAGTTTGTGGAGTTGGCTTGGGATTGGCGTCTCGCGCGGGTTTACGACGGTGAAAACCAGATCGTAGATGAGTGCATTTGGAGTGGCAACCAGTCCATTTCAGCGACGGTCAAGCGGTTGAAAATTCTCAAACAGGGGCATTTGACCGAAGAAGCCAGAACATTGCTTGAGAGAAACCCAGAAATCAAACCCATCCCCATCACCTCCGTTGAAGATTGGCCACCCCTCAGCCCTTCTGAAACCGAATTACTTCAGAAGTGTAGTCTCATACTCGCGGAGCAAGAGGTTATCGAGGCCGCCTCAGAACCGGACTACCGTTTGGAACATCTAGTTCGAGCAGTCGAGGAATCTAGAATCACTGCAAATAATCTTGAATCGCAATTGGTAGAATGGGTTGGCATGTTCCTGCCGAGCCTAGACATCAATGAACAACGGACAACAATCACAGAGGCAGTGCAGAAAACGAGTGATTTCCAAGAATTGGCGGCCCACTTGAACTGTGAGATTAAGGCTGAAGTAAATCCCAACGAATGTGCCTCGATTCGTGCAATGTCTGAACAAATAGCATTGATGAATTCAACTGCGAACACCATCGAACAAGCGATGCAAAAACTCGCACGCTCACACTTGCCATCCCTATCCAAACTACTAGGGCCTTCGATTGCAGCCAAACTATGTGTTTCCGCCCATGGTCGAAGCCGCTTGGCACGATTACCAGCTGGAACCATACAGGTGTTGGGTGCTGAGAAATCCTTCTTTTCTCATATTCAGAAAGGCACCAAACCTCCTAAACACGGACATATTTTCCAGCACACTTGGATTTCCCGAAGTCCCAAATCAATGCGTGGTTCGATTGCAAGAATGCTAGCGGCGAAAGCAGCCATTGCAGTTCGAACTGATTGCTATGGCGGGGAACCGTGGGGTGACAAGCAATTGGCTGAAGTAGAACAGAAAGTTGGAGCGATTCGCTCTAGAAAAAGGAGAAGGTGATTCTTTGCAATTCTTTTCCGACCGTGTAAGAATTGAGGGGCGTAGTCTTTGGTCAAGAAACGCTCTGAAAGGAGTAAGTTTACGAGGTGAGAGGCTGAAAAGAGAAGGTCGTAAGGAATGGCGGCAGTGGAATCCTCGCACCTCCAAAATCGCTGCAGGTTTGTTGAAAAGCAAGCAAGAAAGCCTCCTCCCTGAATCAGGTGGCACCTGTTTGTATTTGGGTTCTGGTCATGGAACTACAATCAGCCATCTCCACGACCATGTATGTGGAGCCAAGAATCATCTGGGTGGAACCATCATCGCAGTAGACATTTCTCCTCGTTGCATTCGCGATGTAATTCGTCTTTCTTCCTCACGACCAGGAATTCTTCCGGTTCTTGCTGATTGTCGAGATTTAGAATCTGTATCTCCATTCTTGAATTCGAAAGTTCCTTGGATTTTTCAAGATGTATCTCAATCAAATCAAGTAGAGTTGTTCATCAAGACTTGCGAACGTTTTTTGTCGAATGGGGGAACAGCATTATTATCCTTAAAATCTGCAAGCGAACGTGAATCATCAGGTGCATTTGCACACGCAGAGAATACTCTAACCGAAGCTGGATTCACGCTGGTTGAGAGAATTGATTTAGCTGGCTGGGAAGAAAAGCACATGTTGTTCCACGTGGTGAAATAATGCCTGAACTTCCAGAGGTTGAAACTGTCCGCAGAGGGCTACTGAACTTGACTGGAAAAGAAATCTTGTCCATTGAAATTAATCGCCCCGACTTACGATTTCCCTTTCCAGAGGACATGGATTCAATCACAGGACGCAAAATTCTGGACATTGAAAGACGTGCAAAATATCTCTTAATCCACTTGGAAAATGATTTGACATGGTTGGTTCATCTTGGTATGACTGGACGATTTGGTTTCCAACTTGAGGGTAAGCATGATCACGTCGTGGTAGATTTTGTGGATGGCACCAGACTGGTGTATACCGACCCACGTCGTTTCGGAGTGATGGATTTGATTCGTCCGGGCGAAGTACACAAGTTACTATCCGATTTAGGCCCTGAGCCTTTGGGCAAAAGTTGGAGCGGTGAACAACTGTACACATCTCTACGTAATCGAAAAGTTTCGATCAAATCCGCCTTACTTAATCAGCACATTGTGGTGGGCATAGGCAACATCTATGCAAGTGAGATATTGTTTCGTTCAGGAATCTCTCCTAAACGACTAGCGAAAAATATCAGCAAAAAAATGGCCCATGAAATTTATCGACAAACACAACACGTGTTGCAGATAGCAATTGAGGCGGGCGGTTCAACCCTAAAAGATGGTCAATTCAAGCAAATTGATGGAGAATTAGGTTATTTTCCGCATGAATTTGCAGTTTATGATCGCGAAGGTCAGGTTTGTGTCGAACCCAATTGCCGAAATTTGGTCAAAAAATTAGTTCAATCTGGTCGTTCAACGTTCTTTTGCGGTACTTGCCAGCGATAATCGATACACTGCGAGCCTGAAACCGTTTTTGACGTGCAAATTATAATTGGCTCGGGACTCCGAAAAACGCCCTAAAACAGCCATTTTGGCCATATTTTATTGCGCCCTCTTTATATACTGACCGAAAAACGCGGAAGCGCTCGACACGCAGCGAGCAGGATGAAAAAATGGAAATGAACGAGAAGGGAATGGTCGCAGAGGCCATCGGAAGTATGGCAATTACGCTACTTGTT
>DAVT01000029.1 GCA_002505685.1 Euryarchaeota archaeon UBA501
CTTCCAATGCAGCCTTGGCCCCTTCAGCACGCTGCTTATCTTTGCGACCTTTGGCAAAGTATAGTTGTGCATTTTGGTGAACCGTTTGGTCCAAATGCAGCGTAATTTCGACTCCTGGATTCCCATCTTCATCGGGCAATTTCGCCTGTATGGTTCGCTCGGAGGGGTTTGCAGAAACAATCCACTCGATACCTTTGATGGCAGTCCTAGTATCATCCCAACCGATTTCTTCGACTGACGATTTGACTTGATTCAGCAGGGATTCCACATGCGACCAGTTTTCTTGGATGGCTTTGCCAATGTCCTGCTGCTTGCCTCCCTTGGTGGTCAATTTTTCAATCGCCGCCACTTGCTGGTGCTCACGTCTTGCCAACTTCGCATCTTCTGAATCGGTTTGTCCAGGTGCAGTAACCTCTGCGATTTTTTCTGCTTCCCTTCTCGCAAGTGCGCTCGCATCGTGGCTCCCTTTCCAAGCATCGATTGCATGAGAGAGGGATTCGAATTCAATGGTATTCGCCTCACTATGGATTTGGATGGGTCCTACTTCTGTGCAGTGCGCCTCCATCAAGGGGTCCAAATCTAGTGGATTGAGCGGAACTTCAAACGCTTGGTCGACAATTGCAATCGCCCCAGCACCGTCAATCTGTTGCACCCATTGTTGGAACCCTTCATGCAATTTTTCTGCCGATTCGATTTCCGATGCGGGTTGTGTGGGTTCCAATCCAGATTGAGCACACAATGCATGTGCGTAGGCGCTTCCGAGGCTCATTTTACCGGCCAACGTGTGAACCAAGTCGCGATCCGAATCTTGTAGAACTGCATGAAATTCGGCAACCGACAGAATTCGAGGGTCCATAGGTTCAGGTGGGGCGACGTAAGGCTCACCTCGCTTGATGGTTCGAGTTTCGTATTTCACATGCGTAAGGGGTTGGATAATCACGCCCTCTTGGTCGAGGAGAATCACGTTGCCATTGCGAAACATCTCAATGACCAAGTCACGACGACCGTCCTTGGTGTCAAACTCAAGGCGCAATATTCGATCGAACCCAATCTGAGACGCACCCATAAGGCGCGCGTTGGACAGGTGTTTTCGCAACAACATGGCAAACTGCGGAGGATGAGTGGGCATCGGCCTGTCTCTCTGACTGAAATAGGCTCGTTGCCCCCGAACGATAACCAAATCACAATTCGGCTTTCCTTTAGGGTTCAATCGCAAAACAACTTGTTCGTAATGGGGTTGGTACATCTTGCGGCAGCGTGCACCCTTTAGCGCATCAATGTCGAGCGCCATGCGTGCGATATCGAACGAAGACATCTGGTCACGCATGGTACGCCCTCAAGCCCAGCCGTGCAATGCCCACTCTTGAGCCAATCGCTTATGACATACGACGGATAGCGTAGCACGGTGCGGGAATGAGTTCTGCGGGTAGTGGGTTAGAATTGCGTGGAAACCCGCGCATCCCTTCACCCGGCGCAGAGGTTGGCGGAGAAATCGATGAAGCCCTGTCCATGTTCTGGTATCGCAACCTCTTGCGGGCCGGTACAGACAATCCCGAAATCGACCCTGACTGGGGCATTCATGTCAATGCGGATGCCTTGGTGGAATGGGCGGCAGGGATTGCGACTGCAATGGAGAGAGATGGTGTTGCCAACGCACCTACACTTTCTCTTGATTTGGCCTTCATTTTCGGATTTGATCACTGTTTCTTTCATCACTGTGTGGATGCACAGGTCAGTCTCCACATGATGCGCCTGCATGCAGCCGGTCAACCGATGCCCGATTTGCGCGAGCATTACCACAATTGTTGCGAGAAGTTGCACGATGTGCGCAATCCACCCCAATGGTGGTTCGCAATCGAAGAGGCTCTAGCCAATGCACATGTGGCGAGAGACCCCACGAGACTGGGTGGATTGCGCGAAGCTTTCCTGCGCTACGGCATATTGCCACAACCCCTAGACGGGACTCGGGGCCCATGGGCACTTTGGGAGCAATTGGCCATGGATTCAGAAGCGTTTGCGGCATTGTCCTACATGTTGTGGCTACAACACCTTACCGGCGAGGTTGACCCACTGGGCATCCTTGCAGAAGTCGAAATGGATGTCGAAGAGGGAGGGGTTGATGCGGCTTTCAATCGATTGGTAGATCGTGTCATCGAAGCGAGCAAACCGCAACCTGAGGGCCAAGATGGTGGAACTCCTCATGACTGGATTCCAGATCAATCTCAAATTCCCCGTTTACACGCCTTTGGCGGTTTCAAAGAAGGTTTGTTCCGACGCCTAGATGTCCCAATTTGGTTCCACGGGGGTAACGGGCCTGATTTGATTCGGCGCTATGATCCTCAACGGGGAGAATGGCCCTATGGTACCATCGAGCGCTTGTACAGTCATTTCCGCTCGAGTGAAGTCAATGAGGAGTGGGATGACCCATTTTCTGGTGATGATGACGATTTTGAACTGTCACCTTAGGTGACGTTCAAGTCTTGTCGCGAAATCGAGATTCATGGCCGAGTCCGAGACACCGGATTGTTCTGATGAATCGGACAAGCCCCTGCTACCCAAGTGGTTTGCTTGGACGTGGCCCTGTACCTGGTATTGGTGGGTGCTCTGGGCCATCGGCTTTTTCTTGGTGGGCTACGGAACCATTTTCGCTTTATTCGGTATGATGCAGGATTACGATGGAGGTGCAGGGTCTACTTTCCTGATTATCATCGCAATTGGGACGTTATTCATGGGTTGTGCGAGCCCGAATCCGTTCAGACAAATGATGGACGGCTACACTTTTGGCTCGGATCCAGAATCTTGGAGTGCGAATCCGAAACCTCCGATGGACGACGATGATTGGCACCTATATCGCGGCTATTGGGATGAGGAAAAAGAGGAGTGGGTACGCAATGAGTTGTCTCCCTATGAGCAGGATTTCCCCAACATAAACATCTCTCAGGATGGGGATGAATACATCGTCTATTGTGAGGGTGAGAAGTCCAAGACGTTCGCGACACAGAAGGAAGCCAGCGATCACATGAC
>DAVT01000149.1 GCA_002505685.1 Euryarchaeota archaeon UBA501
ATTGACACTAGACCTGGGACATACATGATGGCCGTATACGTTGAAACTGCAGATGGGCAGTCTTTGACTTCTGAAAGCGTAATCGACGTGGATGAACCCAGACAAAAGAACATGATTCTAGGAATTGAATTCCCATCATGGTCCAGTATGTTCAATGGATTTGCAGTCCTATTCTTGATTGGAAACTTGGTTGCGATTTGGGTGGTCATTTATCGTCGAAAGGGACCAGGGGGTTCAAAATCGGGTTTCGACTTAGACAAGTTACTCGAAGAAGAGGATGAGGAAGACAGTGGCTTTGGAGCGGGTTATGACCAAATTTACGGTTCTACAAGTGAATCCAGTGGCGGATCGATTCGACCCAGTCCCATGCTAAATGGGGTGGTCCAGGATGATGGATATGAATGGGTGATGCACCCTGAAGGTTCTGATATCTGGTGGTACCGCCAAGAATCAGGGATGGAATGGACTCGACATTGATCACGGTTCTTCCATTTGATCGAGGTATTGCTGACCGTAATGCCCCCACTGTTCCATTGTCCAGCCTTCAGGCAAACCCGTTTCGGGTAGTGGTGGGCCCTCAGATGGTGCCTCCGCACTTGGAGTCTCTTGATTGGGCAAAGGTTTCAGCAAATCTTCCAATTCGCTATCGCTAATACTTGAGCGAGAAAACAACAGGCCAGCGACTGAGATCAAAACCAGAACCAAAATCAAGGCCACAATCTTTCCACTGGTGAGCAAGGCCTTGCCAACCCAAGACCACATCTCGCTTTCTGGTTCGATGGGCAATGGAGTGGGGTCACAACCATCGGGTAGACCATCGGAATCCTGATCGATGGTGTCATTGTAGCCTTCGCACAAATCCTCACTATCAATTACACCGTCTCCATCACTGTCAAGCAATACCCCATCATTTACCAAATCGAGGGAATGGATGGTGAGGGTTTCGTAATTGCCAAGGCTATCTTTGCCAATGATTGCAAAGTACAGCGAAATGTCACATGAATACCCGCAAATGGAGGCCTCTCCAATCGTAATCGTTGTCTCCGAATCGAAAGACTCAGCACAAGTGGGAATGTCCCAGTTTGTTTCCCGAGGCAATGCTGGGATGAAGCCCTCGTCTTCGAATAACGATTCGGTGGCTGACCAGCACACAATCCAAGTGGACACGTCTTGAGCCTCTGTTGCACTCCATGTGAATGTCCAATTGCTCCAGGTACCGTTAGGATGAGGATGGGGGATCTCAATACTGCTAACATTGGTAATGTTTGGAGTAGGGGATAAAGCGCCGTCTGCGATAACGGTGATGCTTTGGCTTCCACTGTTCAAGGGCTTGCCCATATCATCTGTGTTTCCATTCTCAATTTGCAGCAAAAATGTGTATTTTGTACCATTTTCACCTTGGAAGTAATGGCCAGGGTACGGGCTGGGATTGAATTCATAACCCCCCGCAAAATAGGATACTAGGGTGTAATGAGGGGTCAAACCATCTGCTTGTGGATCAGGGTCACAGGGTGTGTCTAAATCTACCCAAATGCAATGATAAATCACCATTTGGTCAACATCATTACCACCTGTATCGGGCCAGATGAAGTCGGTGGTGTCGTAATACCAAGTGAGGTAGATTACCCCATCCTTACGATTTTGAGCATACAAATCGGTGAATGAAATTACAGGCGGTAGGTCGATTTCGATGGCGTCATCACAACCATCAGGAACCGAATCTTCATCCGCATCGATTGAATCATCGTACCCCTCACATTGATCTAAATCGTCTGAGACACCATCTCCATCTGAATCAATCAAATCATCACAATCATCAGGCAAACCATCTTGGTCAGCATCGATATTATCGTCAAATCCAGGACACTGGTCCACAGAGTCATTCACTCCGTCTCCATCCGAATCGACGATGTCATCACAGCCATCTGGAACCGAATCCCCATCGACGTCTACGTTGTCATCGAATCCAGGACAAATGTCGACATTGTCCTTCACTCCATCCGCATCTGAATCGTCAATGCAACCGTCACCGTCCGAATCCCATGGGATGGATTCTTCCTTGTCGCAATTGTCAGTCCATCCTTCGATGAAGCCACTAGGTGTCAAGTCCTTGCCCACAAATCCAGGGAACGAACTGTTGTAACGATGCGTCTTGAATACCGTGTTTTGTTGGCTATTCGGTTTCTGACCTTGTGGGATTGTTTCACCTTGATTGAGGGGGCCGGTGCCGATTACGGGATTGACATATTTCCAAACAATTTCTCCTTCTAAGGTGACTTCATAGAATGTGCCACGAGGCCCCCAAGTCACCAACGTGTTTCCATTTTCTAGGCGTTCAGCACCAGAGATTGATGTCGCATACATGTCGGTCCCTTGGTCCCATGACCAACTCGGTGCAAGAGGACCCCAAGCACTGCCCGACTCAATCACATACTCTCCGTTCTCAAGCGGAGGGGAGATGACATCGACCGAGGAGTAACTGACGCTGCGACCATTTCCATTGTTGTATAGAAGCAAATCTCCTGCTCCGGGCCGACCTTCCTGAATCCACTGCACATCGTGTTGGGCAAACAATTGCTGATCAGCTGCGGTTCCAGCACGATAGGCTTCTGGATTGCCCCAACGATAGAGAATATCTCCGCCTTTTCCTGAATTCCCACCGGTATGACCTGCCGCTTCCTCAGTCGTTGTACTATGGTCGATGATGTAAATCTCGTTCGTATTCTTGCAAGAGAGGGCAATTTGGTCTAGGATGGGATTGTAATCGATGCCATTGCAGTGCATCCAGTCACTCTTGTACGGGTCTGAACCAGCCGAATCTACGAAATTGATGTCGAGAAGTTCAGGGTGATCTGCAACGACCCCATAGTTGTCTTTCGTAGCGTCATGGTCTTGGATGAGATGGTCCCACATATGCCATTTCCAGACAATGTTTGCCTCGCTTGTTCCAACCGGTTCAACCTCTACAATGTGGTCGGGCCACAACTGGCTTTGACTCAACTTGTTTGGGTCACGACCGGCTTGAACCGCTTCTTCCTCACTCTTGGCTTCCCAAGCGATCATCAGGAAGTTTCCATTGGGCAAAGGCTCGATATCGTGGTGACTGCGTCGAGAATCGCCAGCATAGTACCATTCCCATTCCATTTGGCCATCCCAAGAAATACGCTCGACCTTACCGGCAATCCCGCCTCCTGCGAATGCACCCCCTCCATCGGTTCCGATGTTTGCAGTTCGAAGCAAATCTCCATCCTCTAGCATGTAGGCTGAAAGCCCGGGTCTCAAACCACTCGAGGATGTCCAAGAATGAACCTCCCTACCGTGTGAATCGATGAGATAGGTGTTGGCAGAAGAGATTGGTGCGAACAGAGTGTAATCTGTATTGATTCGATCATCGCAGTAAATTAGACCTACAGTCCAAGTATCATTTCGGTTGGCATTGCAGATGGGTTCAACGATTTCTGTAGATTCATCAGCGGCCACTGAGGGAGGGAGAATCACCAGTAATGAGAACAGCATCAGCGACGAAAGCGCTACTGAAACCCATGGCCGACCCATATTTCCACGGAGACGTATGTGCTTTTCAACCTTCTATTCAAGCCAGTTGACCAAGCCTGAGTCCACGTCGTAAACGGCTCCGTATACCTCGATGCCCTCTTTGATCAGAGGATGGTTTTGCAAGTTGTATACGTCGGTTTGTAGTTTGGTTTCAGCGTCATCAATCATACGGGGTTTGAAATTTGAGAAATCAATCCCTGCTAAATCTGAAAGATGTTGTTGGACGGCTGACAAAGGCATACTCGCCATTGCGCACTTGGTATGTGGCATAACCAAAATTGTATGGCAATTCAATAGGTGGCTTGCCAAAACGATGTCGTTCTCAACCTCGGGGTTCAGTTGACCTCCTGCATTTCGGATGACTTTGACATCTCCAATGTCCAAACCAAAGATCTCATGCGGTATCACTCTCGAATCCATGCAGGTCAGAATCAACAGTGCTTGGCCCGCTTTTCCAGGTACGCCTTCACCCTCAAATGAAGAAGCATAGGACTCATTCTTTGACTTGAGTCTAGCAATCAAGTCCGAGTCTGCCATGATGCTGTCGCCATCGAGACAGGATTTTGTTCTTGCTCGTCCTCTATCACTCAAATACAGACGTATGTCGATTCCAATGGTGGACGCTGGGGGATTTGAACCCCCGGCATCTTGGTTGCAAACCAAGCACTCTTCCAGCTGAGCTAAGCGCCCTGTAGCCTACCCGAATCGCCTTTGCTTCTTCAGTTCGACGGTGCTTCGCCCAACTGAGATAGGAGTGACTCCAGAATTCGCAGCAAACCTCGAAGGGTCACTTCAGAGACTCCAACGACTTTGCAAACTTCTGCCTGAGTTCGTGGGTGTCCACGGTTTTGTGCCGCCTTGTATAGCATCACACCTGCAACTCCTGCTGGCTTCTTGCCTTGCCATTCCATGGATTCGCCAACACGGTCCCAGAGGTAGTTCGCTTCACCGAGAACTGGTGCAGGCAATCCAAGGTCGCTGTGGAACTTGTCAAGGTACTCTGCAGGGCCACTGACGTGGTGTGCATTGAGTTTACGCGCCACCAATCGGATGGTGCGCTTCAATTCCTTCTCACCCATGCCTTGCTCGTCAATCATGTCGAAGTTTTGTGCAATCTCCTCAATCTTTCTGGGCAAACGTGCTTGTCTAGCAGCGATGTAAACACAAGCAGCGGAAACTCCACGGATGCTTCTACCTGTAACGATGCCCTGTTCGGCAGCGTGACGGTATAGGCGTGCGGCCTCCTCAACCAATGCAGGAGGAAGATTGCCACGGTCTCGAATGAATTGCATGGCCTTGGTTAAGTTACGCGCACGCGAGGAGCGGGTTTTGCTTCGCTCGTCAATCATTGCACGTCGGCGCCAATGCTTGGCATCACTACCCTTGATCCCATGTCGTGCTGCTCCTGAGCCCGAAATGTCACTTCTGGAGATGGTGGTATTGAGGCCCTTGTCCGACAAGGAATCTCTGACAGGCGCACCCACACGTGAGCGGTCGGTGCCGTCGGAGTAGTTGGTCCACTCAGCACCAGGGTCGATGGCATTCTCTTCAGCCACATTTCCACAGGCACCACAATAGGTCTCACCACGCACTTCATCTTCGTTCCACTCGGTCATGCCACAGGCCTTGCACGGTGTGGTTTGACCCACGGTTCGGCGCTGGGATGGACGTCCCGCACCGATGGGTGACTTTCTGTTGCTCTTCTTCTGACTCTCGGATTCTGCTCGCTCTTCGACCATATTACTCAACCTCGGGTTAACATCTATACCCCGCAGTATATAAACATGACGATTGGTTGTTGGATTTTCAATCCAGAGCAATCGTCCATTCAACGGAATTTATCCGCCCATACGTGCACCTGCGGCGTACGTAAGATTACTTGGGGGATTTAGGTCTTAAATTGTATCTATCGTTGCATCAAATCCAGCAACAATTTGCCCATTCGCCAGTGGGCAAGTTCATGGAGGGTCTGCAATGCGTCCTGTTCATGCCTGCCACAGTGGTGCTGGGTGCCCAGTGGGGAGACGAGGGCAAGGGAAAGATGGTTGACCAGTTGGCGAGTGAAGCCAGTTGGGTTGCTAGATTCCAAGGTGGGAACAATGCTGGACACACAATTGTAATTGGTGACAGGACATTGAAACTCAACCATTTACCAAGTGGGATTACCTATCCGGATTGCCAATTGGTACTCGGAGATGGGATGGTCATCGATCCTTGGACTCTTGAGAAAGAGCTCGAAGATTGGTATGCCTTTGGTGAGGAGCGCCCAGAGGGTGTGCGCCTGTGGATTAGTGAGCGCGCACATGTCAATCTCCCGTTCCATCGAAGAATCGATGGCACGGATACAAAAATTGGAACCACCAAGCGAGGCATAGGCCCAACTTATGGGGATAAAATTGAGCGTGTGGGTGTTCGATTCTGTGACATTCCATCCCGTATGGCTGACCCAGAATGGTTGGCCTACACCGCAGATCGAATGAATGCTCGACTCGATTTATTTGGCATCAAAGATACCACTCCTTCTGAAGATGACCCCGTTGGATGGAACACGATTTCCCGCCAAGCGAGTTTGCATGGCGAAATAACACCACAATCACTCGCACTGGACCTATCTTGGATTTGGCAGCGCTTTGGAAAAGCCGTGGCCCCGACAGGAATCATGCTAGATATGGCGCTAAAGCAGGGTGAAAACATCCTATTGGAAGGGGCACAAGGCTGCTTGCTAGACATCGACCAAGGTACATTTCCATTCGTCACATCCTCTGTGACCAGTCGAGGCAATGCAACCCATGGGGCTGGGATTCACCCCGGACATGTTGAGAAAACCTACGGTGTGGTCAAAGCGTACACTACACGTGTGGGCGAGGGTCCTTTCCCCACGGAATTGTATGATGGAAAGGGGATGTCCAACCCCGATGGAAAACATATGGCAGATGTTGGACATGAATTCGGCACCACTACCGGGCGACCACGTCGATGTGGATGGTTGGATTTAGTCGTTCTTCGACACGCTCATCGATTGAACGGATTCGATGGTGTTACACTGACAAAACTGGATGTCCTCGGTGGAATTCCTGAACTCAAAATTTGTGTTGGATATACCATTGATGGAGAACCTTGTCACCAAGTTCCAGCTGATATTGGGAAATTGGCTCGTTGCGAACCGGTGTATGAAACCGTCCCAGGATTTGAGGCGCTTTCTCTGGATGAATGGTTGAATATTGCTCGAACAGCAGCCAAGGAAGGTACTGGGTTTGCAGCACTACCTGAAAATGCACGAGCCTATGTTGAAAAAATCGAGAGCTTGATTGGATTCCCGATTATCAGTGTAGGTGTCGGACCCGATCGAGAAGCAACCATCGAGAGAAATTGAGTATCGACGGAGTCAAGTAGGAGTTTACGGAGGCGAACATATGGGATTCAAGGCGAAGGCCCGCAAAGCGAGAGGAGGAGATGGAAACTCCGAGGGCAAAAAGCGTCGAAGGAAGGAACTTGAAGATGGTGAGAAACCCTGTGCCATCAAAGATTGCGGCAACTGGGCTGACAAGAGCCATGGGGGCCGAAGTATCGCTTTTGACAACCTTGCTGATGTCTGGGAAGAATCAGATTTGGTTGGGGAAGGTCGCCGATTGGCAATTTGCAAACCTTGCTACCGACATTACAAGAAAGAAAAGAAGGACGATGAAAGCCAAACTTGGTGATCACTCAAACGTCCATTCTGGTTCTGGAGTCAACCAGTGGCATGTTTCTGCTGGTTTTGGCCATCCCTTGGGCAACGCTCCCTCGGCCTCGATTCTTTGTTGAACCGATTCGATGTGTTTTTGCAGAATTTGAGCGCATTTCTCTGCTCCAACAATCGCTTCACCTCGGCCGCAAACCACCAGTTCAGGATTCAAATCCAACAATCGCTCCAAACTGGATTTCATTTGCAAGAGGTTGCCCGTCGGCAAATCTGCTCGTGCAGGGTTGTTTGAAGATGGGACCAGATCTCCACAGATGATGGCTGATTTCTTGGCGATAAAGAAACTGCAAGCATCCATGGTGTGCCCGGGAGTATGCAAAACCTCAATCATCGCATCTCCAAGGTCAAATTGGTCCCCGTCTGTGAATCCAGTCGCCTCAATAGCCGGCATATCTGAATCGTATCGACTTGCCCAAGTGGTGAATAAATCGCCACCCGCAATGGGTGCAACGGCATCCTCATGAATTCGGATGTCCGCATCAAAGCATTCTGCCAGATGAGGGGCTGCGCCACAGGTGTCGTAGTGTCTGTGTGTCAGCAAGATGGCTTCAACTGACGGTCTGCCCTCCAAATGCGGTTTCAAGCGCTCCACTAGATTCGTTTGATACCAAGATGTACCCGCGTCGACAATGAATGATGACTTGGTGCCTGAAAGAACAATACAGGCCGAATCATGGTGGATGCCTGGCAATCGTTCCAAACGCATGCTACCATCTCTATCGAAGCGGATACGACCCAAGACGATGACGGTCTCGACGCCCCCTTAAGGGGGCGCTAGATTTCCACGCCGATTAAATAGGGGGAGCAGGTCGGCGGCCCATGGCACGATTCCCTGAGGCAGAAGCACGCCTGCTCGCCGTGAGGATTTGCATGAAGTGCAATGCACGAAATGCCCTACGTGCCAAGCGCTGCCGAAAGTGTAGCTACAAGGGTCTTCGATTGAAGAACAAGGAAGCCAAGGTTTGAGCCTGCTGGTGATTTCTTTTTTCGATTAATTTCGAACTTTGTACCGCATTCCTGCCGGTGTATTTACAGAGCACTGGCCACCTTCGGTGGCCGATGCGACGAGAACGGGTCGATGCTGACGAGGCCGTGAGCCCAGTCATTGCCACCGTTCTGTTGATGGCCATCACTGTCTTACTGGCCAGTGCAGTGTATCTTTTGGTCGATGATGCAATCACGGCACCTGACAAAGGTGAACCCTATGCGAAAATGAGTGTCAGGGCCCTTGACAACGGATTCCAAGTTGTGCGATTTACTGATTTGTCGCAGAATCTGTACACGTCGAGTGTGACCTTCACCCTCACTCCACCAGCTGGAATCAATGCAACATCGATTACCGGTTACGTCAGTGATGCTGATGTTTACGGAGCAATCGGTGAACCGGTCACCTTCCACGACAGAGATGCATCATTTACAGTAAACAGAGGTGATTATTTCGTCATCAACGCCACTGCTGCCGGAACTGATCAGGGTGATTGGTCGATTTACATCCGTTCCATCGGTCCATCGGGTGGTGTCACCGAACTTGCAGCCCTGCCGTTGCCAGCGACGGAATGATGAGTAAGGTCCCATTCGCAGGGATGTGAGTCAAGGTTCTGAAGTGGATATCCTTGTGGTCGAACAGGCCACCAATGCCATTCAGCAAGCCGGTTTGCCACCTTCCAAAAGCCATCTGATTCGGTGGTTGTTGATGGCCTCACAAAGTGAGCAGGCGGTGACAATCAGTGGAGTTAGCGGTGCTGCAGACGATGTTTTGTCCATGCGAGATGCATTGATCGAATTGGGAGTAGATATGGATTTCAACGAGAATTCTTGGACAGTACATGGGGTCGGGGCAAACGGTTTCTCCACACCCGCAAACGGACTCAATTTGCATAACTCCGGCACAGCATTTCGATTGCTGACATTTGCCTGTTTGCGAATGGGAGAGGTTGTTACTGTAGATGGGGATTCAACCTTGGAACCTCGAATTGATCGCGACTTCTGGTCATCATTGGATGTAGAGGTCGAGTTTGGTTCTGAACGACAAAATTTACCGCTCAAAATCAAAGGGCCTTTTCGCAAGGAAAATTTGCTCATAGATGGTTCGAAAACAAGTCAACACCTTTCGGCTATTTTGCTTTCGATGCCCGCCATGAATTCACCCTTGGATTTGACTATAGAAGGAGATATTGTGAGCCAGAGGCATGCGCTTTTATCATTTCAAATTGCAGCAGAATGTGGATCTGAAAATGAGTTTGGGGGGCACCGATTGTTGCCATGGAAATGTCAACCGCCATCCCAAGTTGAAATTCCACGAGATGCATCTCACATTTCATTCTGGAAATTGTACGAGATTTTACACGATACTACACTCGACATACCCGAAGTCCAAGTCAAAGATTCGATTGGGGCAGAACTGCTCACTGAACTAGACATCAAAGTCCATCAAACCGTTGACCTGAGCCTTGCAAATGACCTCATTACGCCATTGGCGGCTGCCATGGCGTTGGGGGGCGGAGGTCGAATCTTCGGTGCTGGACATGCTAGATTCAAAGAATCGAACCGCATTGAGCAAACCGCATCCATGCTTGCAGCGTTTTCAATTGAAGTAAATTGTACACCGGATGGATTGGAAATTGAGGGAGGTCAAACTCCTGAGTCTCCGAATGCAGTTGTACAGGCATATGGAGATCACCGAATGCAGATGACTGCAGCCATTCTGGCGACCAAAGTTGGTGCTAAAATCGAAGGATCTGAATTGCACAGAGTTTCATTCCCTGAGTTCCTAAATTACCTTCATCCATGACGACCGAAGTGACCGTCTAACTTGTCCAAACTCATTCTCAATACGGTCGGTCGGCCGTGAACACAGGCCCAAGGGTTTGGGATGGTTTGCATATCTGCTAGCAAACGCCGCATTTCAGCCAGAGACAATTGCTGATTGGCTTTGACGGCTCCACGACATGATTTCATGAATGCAATTTCATCGGCGAGATTCTCCACCGTTTCCAAGCGTTGAGCTCCTGCCTCCAATTCGGCCAAAACATCGGCGATGAAATCGCCCAATTGATCACTGCCGAGGAGTAATTGTGGAACGGCCATGAGATTCAGTTCATCGTCGAAAACAAACCCGATTTCGCGCATTTTTTCTTGATTACCTCGCAACGTTTCAGACTTTGAGGCGCTCAAATCTAGTGTGATTGGTGTGACCAATTCTTGGCTCGCCCAAGATGTCATGCTTTTTCGAAGGCGCTCATATCGTACCCTTTCATGTAGTGCATGTTGGTCGATGACGAACAATTCATCTTCCCCTTGAGCGAGGATGTATGAATCAGCAAATTGGGCCAAAGGGACCATGTTCGGCACATCTGTAACCTCAATTTCCAAGGGGCTTGGTTCAGGCTCAGCAAGGGGCGATACACTTTCTTCGCCGGTGCACCAACGATGTAAATCCCGCTCTGCACTGGATAGTGCTGGAGCGATTTCACCGACTCCAATATTGGGCAGAGTTTGTTGAATAAGTGGCGACTCACTTACCTTCACTTGTGCCTTTTTTGTTGGCTTTTCAATCGGCCCAGCATAGGTGATTCGTGTCTGAGCAGTTTCAGCCCAAACGGGTAGTGGCGCATGTTCTCTTGTCGGTGAATCAACTTCAACAGAGACCGCTTCAATCGGACTTGAATCAGGAGTCATTGAACCGGTTGGTAGTGCGAGTAAGGTATGCTTGATTGCGCGCTCTAATCGCTCCAAGACTCGCCAAGAATTCTTTAGTCGAACCTCTCGTTTGGTCGGATGCACATTGACATCCACCTCGTCAGCTGGTAAACTCAACCGAAGTACGCAAATTGGATGCCTACCGACCATCAATCTGGTGTGATAACCGCGACGAATCGCTTGAGTGAATGGAGAATTTGCAACTGGGCGCCCATTGATAATCACATGAATTTCATCGCCTTTGGAGCGGTTGACTTCAGGAGGAGAAATCCAACCTGCCCACACTTCATCTCCCGGTGCCTGTGCGTCTTCGTCGGAACATTCCAAAGGCACCAAATTTTCAGCGGAGGAGCCAATCAAATCGAACAGGCGATCTGAAATCTCAACCCCTGGTGGTGTATCGAGAACGATTCGACCATCGATACTCACTGTGAATCCGATGCTCGGATTGCAAAGCGCTTGAGCGACGACGATGTCCACAATGGCTGCTGATTCGGTTGCTGGTCGCTTTTGAAATGAAAGGCGTGCAGGGATGTTGGCGAATAGATTCGATACTTCGATTACAGTTCCTGGGGCAATTCCAGTGGGCTCCAATGGTTGTTTTTGCCCATCGTTAACTGAAATGGACATGCCATCAGAATTTGCGGAACGACTCGAAACTGTCAATTGGCTGACCATTCCAATGCTGGCCAATGCCTCTCCCCGAAAACCCAGTGTGTGTATTGCGCTGAGATCTGTTGCCGTCGAGAGTTTACTGGTTGCATGCCGTGTTACGGCCAATTCCAATTCTTCAGCAGGAATCCCTCCTCCATCATCGATTACTGCGATTCGATCAAAACCACCGCGATCAATTTCAACTCGGATTCGAGATGACCCTGCATCGATGCTATTCTCAACCAATTCCTTGACTACTTGTGCGGGGCGTTCGACCACTTCACCAGCAGCGATGTGGCCAATTGTGTCATCATCTAGTTGCATGATGGGACGGCGATTGTCAACTGTTACCGCCATACTATTCCTCCAACCATTCGTGTCTTTCTTTTAGCATCCCTCGCAATTCGTAAATCAAATCCATGGCATCTCTTGGACTTAGCATGTCAGGGTCAATCTCTCCCAATCGATTTTCAATCTCGGATTCCTTCTCAACAATTCGTGTGGGGGGTGAACGGTTCCATCCGAATAGGGAAGACTGACCCGCTTCGCGGTGCATGGGCACCCCACCTTCACCGGCTCTAGCACCCTGCGCTTGTGATTCAAGGAATAGAAGAAGGTCCCTAGCTCGCTCTACAACGGGTTGGGGAAGGCCTGCCAATCCGGCCACCTGAACACCATAAGAATCGTCACATGGCCCCTCAGCAATCGTGTGCAGGAAGGTGATTTCCCCTCCTGAATCGGCAATTTGAACGTGGATGTTTTGCAGACCTGGGACCTCTTCGGCAAGGCCAACCAATTGATGATAGTGAGTTGCAAACAACGTGCGACAACCAATCCTTCGAGCGATGTCTTCAGTCACAGACCAAGCGATTGCTAACCCATCAAATGTAGAAGTCCCGCGACCAATTTCATCGAGTAAAACCAAACTGTTTGGTGTGGCTCTACGCAGAATATGTGCAACTTCGATCATTTCCATCATGAAGGTTGAGCGCCCTCTTCGCAGGTCATCATGCGCCCCCACTCGAGTGAACACACGGTCGACCAAACCCAGTCTGGCCTTGCTTGCAGGCACATATGAGCCGGATTGTGCTAGAATCGAAATCAATGCGCAGGTTCGCAGATAGGTCGATTTCCCACCCATGTTCGGACCAGTTAGCAACAAAAATCTGCGCTTGGCATCGAAACGTACGTCGTTGGGAACAAATCGACCATCCGCCTCTAGAACTGGATGTCGGGCACCTGAAATGTCCAATCGATCATCAGCTACCATTTGCGGTCGTGTCCATGAGCGCTGCCTTGCATGGTGAGCGAAGGAGGCTAGAACATCGACATTGGAGACCTTTCTAGCGATGCTAGAAAGCGTTGTAGTGACGGCTTTGACTTCATCTCTAAGTGCACAGAACAGTTTGAATTCAATCGCATTGGCCCGACTATCGGCAGTCAGAATCACCTCTTCCCATTCTTTGAGTTCGGAGGTCACATATCGTTCTGCATTGGTCATTGTTTGGCGTCGAATCCAATCTTCGGGGACCTTGTCTAGATGTGTTTTCGTCACCTCGATGAAATAACCAAATTGACGATTATACTTGACCTTCAGACTCGGGATATCCAACTGTTCCCTCTGCGTACTTTCCAATTCGGAAAGCCAACTTGTTCCCTTAGCAGCCTTGGTTCTGAGGTCATCCAATTTTTCGTCATAACCTTCGCGGAATAAACCGCCTTCACGGATTAGGGCTGGCTGCTCTGGACGCAATGCATCTTGAACACGCTCTTTCAAAGATTCAAGATCGACCAAACCTGCAGCACAATCATTCAGAAGCGGGTCATCTGATTCCTGAAGCAGAGATTGCAAGGTTGGCATTCTTGAGAGGCAATCACAAATGGCAAGCAAATCTCGACCATTGGCTCGATTGTAAGCCAAACGCGTTGATAGTCGCTCCAAATCCCGCATGGCCTTCAGGCTTGCACGTATCTCTCGAAGCCTCCTGTTGGCATTGATTAAACTACCAACCGCAGCATGTCGACGTTCAATCTCTGAAGTCTCCATAAGGGGCCTCAAAAGCCATTCTTTGAGCAGTCGACGGCCCATCCAAGTTTGAGTGGCATCAATGGCCTGTAAGAGGCTACCAATCTTTTCTCCAGACAATGTTTGCACCAACTCAAGGTTGCGAAGTGTAGTCTGATCGAGCAACATGTGGGTTGCATCTGCCCCCAAGTGAATTTCACGAAGAGGAACTGCATCGACCAAATGCAACTTGGAAAGATAAGCCGTCGCCAATCCTGCCGCTTCCATCGCCAATGGCCTTGCATCTAAGTCGAGGCTGCCCAAATCACTCATCTCAAGCACATTGCGAAGTGCCTCTAATCGAGCTTTGCTGGGCAAATCATGGATACTCAATACCAATCCATCTGTATCTCGCAAAATGGAAAGTATGGCCTCTTGTTTGGAATCCTTTCCGCTCATCACCAATTCTCTTGGACCCCAACGCAATAACTCATCTCGCAATCTTTCAAAGCGATCCTTGCCATCAAACTCAGTTGATGATGCGCGGCCACTGGATGGGTCCATCACTGCAATCCCAAGCGAATCCCCTTTGAGAACAACTGCTGAAAGTAGGGCGCTTCCATCTTCCCCGATTAATTCCTCTTCGTACAATGAACCCGGTGTGTATACTCGAGTTACGACGCGTCGGAGAATTTTTTCTCCTGGTTGAAGTTCTTCAGCCTGCTCACACAAAGTTACCTTGTATCCTGCCCGCAGCATTCGCTGCAGATATCCTTCCACTGAATGCCAAGGTACGCCAGCCATTGGAACTGGATTTTCGCTATTCTTATCGCGACTGGTTAGGGTGATTCCTAAAACCTCTGAAGCGGCAACTGCGTCCTCATAGAACATTTCGTAAAAGTCACCCATCCGGAAAAACAGAACGGTATCTGGATGATCAGCCTTAATCTCCGCATACTGGTCGAGCATGCTGGGTCCCTTGGCCATGGGCAAGAGCAACCTTGGCCACGGCCTATGAAACAAACGGCCGTTCACTTCGTGAACGAAGGATTGTCAGAGGATTACAAACGGTTGTCTAAACGACACCATGTTTGCGCAGCAAAGCGTGGCCACCGAAGCCGAAGAAGGCGACGAAAGTCAAGACTAGAATCAAATCACCAAGGAGTGACAGACTCCTGAGCAAAGAATGCTGGGCTGTTGGGTCAATGGTGACTCGGCTCTGTCCATCTTCGCTAAACAATACGACGTTTTCTCCTGCCATCGATGCCGAGCGAAGGTCGCTAGGGGTGCCATCTGGGAGTTTTACAAGTGTGGGATTTTGATCCCCGATTTGCATATTGTATAGACCGTTTTCACTGTGGAACCAAAGCGCCCCTTGTCGGTCCATTTCGAGTGTTTCCATCCCTATAGACCCTGATACCCTGTACATGTTCTTGCCCACAGTGCTATCGGAAGTCACCCCGTAAATTGAATCCCCACCACCGACAATTGCAATCAAGCAGTTCTGGATGCAATCTGTCAAAGGACTATCGATTGGAATGATCGTATGCAAAGGAGCTCCTGCGCCACGATGAAGCATCGTCAATATGGGTGGCCCACTTGAGTTGCGTCCAGCCTCTAGTAGGACTTCGGAAGAGAGGCCTTGGGCGGGATTGTTGGTCTGGTCATGGCCGATGATAAGTGCGCCGCCTGTCACAGATTCGATTTCGTCGAGGATGATATCTTCAATCGCATAGGTGGCTCCCTCACTTACATCGAGTCCTGTCCAAGAGTGCACAGTGCGAGTTGTTGCGATTTCTGCAATCAACCAACCACTGGTCAAATGTCCGTCCAAGGAGACAATGTCGGGGGCAGCACCAGGCCAATTTAGGGAACGAGGAGCAATGTTGGTATCTCCTGCAATCATCACACCAAACCAGCCACCCTCGCCTCCGGCCAACCAGAGATCATTCGAACCTCCGATTGCGGTTGCATTGCAGTTGCACTCCAAAGAGCTCCATGTTCCAGTATTACTTCGAATCATTAGATCCATTGCCCCGTCATTTTCAATCAAGGCAAACGCGTGTAGTCCATCTTCAGACCAGATGATATCTACAACGGGACCGGGTAAATCAGTATCAGATGTTGAGACCCCTGGCAAAACTTGTGCCTGATTGACCCAACTGGCACCTATCAGAATGAAAATTCCCAGTGCGCCCATGGCCACCCATGGTCGCTCGCTGGGCGAATCGACAAACGAAAAGAGACGTTCCAATGGGTTGGTCACGGTGCCCCTGTGACCTAGAGAGTTGAAGAACATGTCCTCTATTCGGTGTGATTAGCCACCGTAGGTGGCCGGATGGATTCATATACGGGTTGTCGGTGGCCGTGCTCCGAGGGAGTCTACATGGCACGCAAACCCGCAAAGATGTACCGCCGACTTAAGGGTCAAGCGTACACTCGTCGAAAGTACACCGGTGGTGTGCCAAACAACCGAATCATGCGCTTCCACATGGGCAACCGAAAGGCTGCTGAGGCCGATGAATTCCCCGTCATCCTCAATATGACTGTTGATGAAAGTTGTCAAGTCCGCCATACTGCTCTTGAGGCTGCACGTGTTATTTCCAATGCGACCATCCGAGAAGTCGCAGGCCAAGAGGGCTATGCCCTTCGAGTCCACGTTTATCCGCACCACATCCTTCGCGAAAACAAGCAGGCAACGGGAGCAGGTGCAGATCGTGTATCACAAGGGATGCGCTGTGCGTTCGGCAAGAACGTTGGAACTGCT
>DAVT01000071.1 GCA_002505685.1 Euryarchaeota archaeon UBA501
ATCCACGAAGTCGTTCATCAACGAACAGCGATGGAGATTGGAATTGAAATCACAAGCGCAGGTTTTGACATGATTGAGAGTCGTTCGGAACCAGAAGTCACAGAACGTTTGCTTCAGAAGATGAAACAGGTTTCGATGATGCTCAAAATGGCTCTACGCTTTTCTTCTTTCGACCCTTATTCAGAACAATTCCCGTTCAAGAAGAAAGACCTCCTCAAGGCCTTTGACGAACTCAAAACCGCACTTGGGGACGAGACATTTGGTTGGCATTCGTGGCTGGCGACCCCAATTCAACCGCAAACGTTGACCTCTGAGGGGTCTACTCACACAACATGAGTTGGGTGTTTGATGCTGGCAAAATTGGTCTGACCGCGCTCATCATCTTCGCCGTTGTTCAGGTCAGTGAGAGAAGCACTTTGCTTGCAGCAGTTCTTGCATCAGTCCCCATCGTCAGTGTTCTGGCAATGATGTGGATGAATCACGAGGGCCAATCTGCGGAAGAAATCTCGGGTTTTGCCAAAGACATCGTTTGGTTACTTTTGCCATCCCTACTGATGTTCATTGTCATGCCTATTCTCATTGAGCGAGGATGGGAGTTCTATCCAGCACTTGGCGCGGGCCTGATGACAACAATCCTAGGCTATTTCCTGATGATTCAAATCATGGAAAAATACGGCTTGGCTTCTTAGGAAGCGTGGAATTTTTCGAGATTGATGAGTTTTCCGAGTCGATTCTCTACATCCGCCTTGATTGCATCGAGGCTGCCCTGTGAACCAGCTTCTGCACGCATCACAAGTATGGGTTCTGTGTTTGAAGGACGGCACAAATACCATCCATCTGAATAGCGAACTCGAACTCCATCAACCGCACTGTATTCCATGTCCGCATAGGCTTCACGCACGGCATTCATGGTCTCTTCTCTGCCCCCTGTCAATGGTACCTTCGCCTCGCCTGTGGATGGGTAGGAGGGAATCCCGTCGAACAAGGAGGAGAATGGTTTGTCATCTCGGGCCACCAGTTCAATCAGACGTGCAGTAGCGTAAAGAGAATCATCGAATCCATTCCATCGGTCATGGAAGAAAAAATGGCCACTCATTTCGCCAGCCATGGGGACTTCGGGATTTTCTCGCAAAGCCTGCTTCAGGAAGGAGTGTCCCGTACGCATCATGTGCGCAATTCCTCCTGCGGCTACGATGGTTTGTTCCAATGCCATGCTACACTTGACATCATGAATGACAGTTCTTGCAGCATCGCTTGCGTCACTCGGTACGCGCGCGAGAATATCTCTGGCAAACACTGCCAATAATCGGTCCGGATGGATGAATTTTCCATGTTCATCGACGACTCCAACCCGATCTCCATCTCCATCAATTCCGATTCCAAACTCGGCTCCAGTTTCAACGACTTTCGCCCCGAGTTCAACCATGTTCTTCGGTCGTGTAGGGTCGGGCGGATGATTGGGGAAGGTATTGTCCCACTCGCAGTGTAAGGCATGAGTCTCACAACCCAGTTGGTCACACAATTCAACCATGAAAGGTCCAGGGACTGCATTTGCACAATCGATGACCACTTTGACCGAACGGTTGGGGTGTCCAGCCTTTGCGATGACATCGGTCATGTAAGTGGAAAGGAAATCTCCAGCATTCAAATGATTGCCAGCACCTGTACGGAACCCCCCTGCTTCAAACACCGCTCGAAGTTCCTGAATCTCCTCACCAGCCATTGCCGCAGTGCCACGACACATCTTGAATCCATTATACTCTGGAGGATTGTGGCTTGCAGTAATCATCACGCCCCCATCCACCTCAAGGTTCGCTGTTGCACTGTAGAGTGCCCCGGTTGTGCAGATTCCCAAATCATGAACATCACATCCAGTAGACAACAACCCTTCTACAAAGGCGGCATGAAGTTCTGGACCGGATTCACGGATGTCTCTGCCAATCGCTAAAGCACTACAATCGAGGAACGTTGGCAGGGCTTTTCCAAGTCGATTGGAAAACGCGGGAGTGAGTTGAGAACCCGCAATCCCACGAATATCGTAGGCCTTGAACGTCTCAACCGCCCAATCGCTCATGGCACCTCGACTGAGACTTTATTCAAAGTCGCACCGATTGGATGGTTGTGTTTACTCTAGGTTTTCACCCTGCACACGCGTGGTCATGACATAGACCACAATCAGAGTGATGAGATCAAGTCCCAAGATGATATACACAAGGAATCGCCAGTCAGGATAACTTGTCCATACCCAAACGCCCACGATGCATTCGGTCAGAAAAATACCCAACAAGATGGGAATCAGCATCGGCCATGTGAGAATGCCGGGTGGCTTCTCATCAAGGTAGGGTGAGCCGGGCATAATCACTCACAGCACTTGTCATCATAGGCTTGAACAACAATTTCAACCGCTGCACCACGAGGCAATGCGGCGGCTTCAAACGCAGCTCGCGCAGGCGGGATTTCAACATCGGCTAACCATTCACCGTAGATTTCATTCATGTCGGAAAAATCGTTGATATCGTCTAGTAAAACTTGGGCGAAAGTCACCTGATGCTTGGTGGCACCGGCTGCTGCGAGAAGCGCGTCAATCTTGTCCAAACTGGCTTGGGTTTGTTCACGAATACCACCTGCTTCAGGAGCGATTTGTCCTGCCAACCAAATGACTCCGTTTGCTTTCACTCCCGGGCTATAGGGTCCGAAAACCTGACCCCCTGTATCGATGCGCTCTTTCGCCATGCAGGTCGCTTGCGCTGATGGAACATGAGCGTTCGGTTCATTCACTCCCGCCCTTTCGCACAACCATGCGCACCTGTTGGGTGATTGATCATCCTGCACATTTCCAATTGTTCCGACAATGGTTTGACGATGGCGACACCCTCATCGTGACTGAGCGACAAGAGCTCGATGCGATGTTGACCATCGGCTTTGTCCAAGAAATTCTACGAGTGCCTCGAGTCCAAGGCACATTTCTGCAAAAGGTTGGACTGGGACGTCGTCGAGAAAAGATGGCTCGCCAATTTCTGAAAGCAAATCCGGTTGAACGAATCATATCCAAGGGAGCCCCCTTCGAGTTACGAGCAGCCAAAGGTTTGGTTGCTGAGCGCTGGTATCTGAGCGACACCGAAGCCAACACGGCAGCGCACCGTTTGGCTAAGGCCACCCACATCCTTCTGCCCGAATCATGGGAGGGGAAATTGAGGTCCACGCACACGTATCCAGGCATATTGCCACAGGCCTACGTGCCACTGAATTGCGATGCTTGGAATAGTTCAAGAGGGCAAGTTCAGATTGAATTGGGCATTCCAAGTGAAGATTTGGTCGTTTTCCACCGAAAAATAACGGGTGATGGTGTGCATGATGGTGCTGAAGTCGTCAATTACGAACCCGCAATACGCAAAATGAAGGTTCATTTCGTCGAGAACAAGGAATCTGCAGCCGCAATGGATGGCTCGGCGTGGGAATTCCCCGTACAGGCCACGTTGTTTGACGGTGTCATCACAGGGAGTACAACGCTGGCCGCTGAGGCCGTGGTCCAAGGTGTGCCGACGTTGCTGATTTCGAAAGCCAAACGGGGCTTCCTCACTTACCTCTTTGACCAACCACACTTCTTCCATTGGAATGAGGACGATGTATTTGATGGCCGTTTCAATGAGATGGCCAATGTATGGATGGATTACATGCGTTCAACCAGAATGGATGGTCGAATCGCAGTGGTTGATGAAACAAAGTCGCGTTTGAATGAATTATTCGGACAACCAATCGCGTAGGATTTCCATGTG
>DAVT01000044.1 GCA_002505685.1 Euryarchaeota archaeon UBA501
TCCATATCGATGGATAGTCGCATGAATGCGGCTTCAGCCCAACCATAGTGACCCACTGGGTTTTCGGGTTCTGAATCGATTAGATTCTGAAATACATCCATTGCGGCTTTGAAATCACCTGCGGACATTGCTTGCGCGGCTTGTAGCATAATCTCGTCTGACATCGACCCCTGCGGGGTCGAATCTCCCTATGAATGAAGCGGCGGTAGAAGTTCACTCAAATGTCGGAGAGAAGATCGTCAATGTCCTCATCTACGGCTGCATCAGGGTTGTTGCTGAGCATGTCTTTCATCTGCATCAAAACCTCAAGTTGCTGATCCTGTTTGGTAGCCGTCGAGTTTTCATGCTGCAACTTGTTGATGAGGTCAAAAGCTTCCTCCCAATGGCGAATTCCGTAGAATGATTGGTCGGGTGTAAATCTCTCGGTCTTAATCGTGCGCTGGAAGGTTGCGAAGAAAATCATCTTGCGTAGAAGACTGAAAACACTCCATCCTTTCTTGGTCTCACCATCTGTTGAAGTTGTATTTGATGAACCGCCCGGAATCGCCACGCCACCTCCTACAGATTCGGTACCGAGGTGGGAACCATCTCCAATGTCGCAGTAAATTGTGTTGTATCCAAATAGTGCCCCAATGGGTGTTCGCTTGGTGTGAACCTTGACGATGTCCTCATGAAGTACACGATGTGCGTCGCGTTCATACAAAAACCACTGATAGTGAATGATTCGCTCTGATGTGACCGCATACAAGAAACTCTTCTGGTAAAGGAATGTCAACACCATGAAAATCGCAGCGTAGATGATGCCTGCAGTTGCGATATTGTATCCAAATGGAATGAATTCTTCTTCTGTTCCCCATCCGAATGGAAGGTTTGCAAGGAGAGTGTCTAAGTTGATTATCAATGGTGTAATCGAGACTAGAATCAGGTAAGTTGTGACCCAACGACCACTGGCTGGATGATTGATCACCCGGTTAATCCACGTGAAGAACAACATCACAAACGCAAAACCAAGTCCATTGAGCCAACCACTTGCTTCCACGAGGAAATAGAATACCGATTCATACCATGTCGCATCTTCTGGTGCACTGGCCCAATCGAAAAACAAGTGAATGCCCAATATCATGAAGCCAACAAGGTACATTGGCATAAAGGCGAAAATCGAGCATCGTCGAGTCAGTAGAACTTCTTCAGTCTCTCCGATTCGCAGGGTTTTCTGCAATTTTGCCTGTCTGGTTGCTGCAACATCCTCAGCAGTAACGGGTGGCGATTCTTCTTCATCTTCTACCGGGGCCATCGCAGGCATCATTGAGGGTAAGGTCTCTTCTTCAGTCATGGTAAAACCTCTGTGATGAACCTGTATTGTACAGGCCAGTATTTCATGCTATGGTTGAATGACTTCAACGATGACCTAATGCAACAAACCCCAAGCATGCTCCGCATTCCCGTGGACCCATTCAAAATCATCGAGGGTGCGTACACCCTTCTCATCCAAGATGGTCAGTGATTCTACTTCAAGCGGATATTCGTTGTATGTCAGATGACTGACAAGACCTCCCCGCGTAGGCTGATCAAAGGTCCAATGTGCCCGATTTGCAGCCTTGACTTTGAGGCCAACTTGGGTCCGGCCATTCCAAACACGGATTGAAAATCTAGGCAATAGCTCGCCGTTTGCATCGCAATCATCTTCCGATTCAGGAGGGATCAATTCAACTTCGCAACGCTCAAATCGCTCGCTACGACCTCTCTTCTCATCGTGTAGCAATCCTGCAGTACGAAGAGGGAATTGAGCCAAGTCGCGTAATTTCCAAGGCCTTGAATCTCGAGCCGTCATCGAAAAAGATGCATGGGGGATGAACCAGTCAAGATAGGTTCCATCGCTGAAATGTAAGAACCCCCAAAACCACGGAATTGAGGGGGCTTGAACTGTGACCTTTTGGAAGTAAGCAGTTCCTTGCACACTATCTTCACCCACATCTCCTTCGCATTTACAAGCATGTAGCCGAATGATATCATACCCCATGGAATTCCCGAATACATTGTTTGAATACGCTGCGGAAGATGCTGCTTTTGTCCAAGGCGTGATTTTCAAATCAAACGTATCTGGGGCGCCATTCTCAACCGCTGATGCATCCCCCTTACACTTCAACCAAAAGTGGCTACCATCATCAGATAAGCCCATGGAAAGATCTTCTATGGTCACGGGGACAACCGCTCCAGAACCCGTGAATTCCCCCGTCCCTGGCCAATCCGGATGTTGTCCGTCCATGGATACAATTCTAGCCTCTTTCATCAGGTAAGGTTCGTGCATATCTTTGCCATCATACCACCAAGCACAAACCATTCCTGGGAGTGTATGGAGTCCATTTTCGTCAATATGGAAGCGCCCCTCTGGTTTCCATTCGTGTTCATTGACTCGAACGTGGGGGGCGTCCTTGGTTGACCAAAGTACCATCAATTGACGGCTACGCTTGGGATTTTCAGCGTCGGGTAGTACGATGAGCCACCACCACCACCACCAAGAGAGGCGGCGCAGAGGTGGCATGGTGTCCAATCTCCACAGAGATGACAAATCTCCGCCGAAGGTTTGTGGGGGGTTCTGAACGATTGTATCACCTCAGTGTAATTCACGCTTTTTGAACATGGATTGGCCGATTAAGACCGCCAAAACGGTGATGATGAGTAGGATGAAAATTGATACGACCATATTCAACAAAGGATTGGTGGTTGGGAATGGAGTTCCCCAAATCCCCCATAGTGCAAATTCGCCCGGATTGAAGTCTCCAAACGACCAAGCCGGCAATTTCGTCAGACCGTACATGTAGTCGTAGTCCCCCCAAACCAACCATGCTGTAGAATTGATGATTTCAGTACACCAGAAGGAAACTGACATCGATGTCAGGGCTTTCATTTGCGCGGATGAACCACTCGTGGCCGTACCCAATAACAACATGAAGAATTCAAAGGTTGCATAGAAGAATACCGCGATATAACCTGTGGTTCGTCCAGCGACACCGAATGTCACGAAAATTACCGAATACACCAGCACCGCAAGTAACACCGCCAATAGAATTCCAAACCATATCCCTAGGTCAGAGAACCTGAATATGGATTCACCTGGACCAAAGAAACCTGTTACGAGTGCACACAATAAAATCAGTCCAATGAAATAAGGCCAAGCGATTCCGAGGAATCCTAGCACTCTGTACATCAGAATTTCAGCTCTTGCGATTGGCTTTCCAACCAAGTAGTGGAGCGTGCCCGCTTCCTGTTCATTTCGAATCAAACCTGTCGCCAAAAACATTGGAAGGAATAGACCCAACACGAAGATAAAACCAAACTTTGCAAATCCTACCAAGAAGGAGCGATGCACTGATTCTTCCAAAAATTCGGCTTCATTTGGATCTTCATCCACGTTAGGATCTGCATCGATAGAAACAAGGACGCCGTTTTTGTCATAATTGTAAATCACGTTACAATCAATCCCATCGCCGTTCCAATCCCGATCAAACGATTCTCTTGCCCAACAATCTCCATCGTTGTCTACGTCACCAACACTCTTCAGTTGCGACCCATCCCATTCTGACGGATCTTCGTCAATCAGACCATCTCCGTCATTGTCGGCCGCCCAGTCAGGTAAATCTGCTCCCGCAGCCATGGCTTCGATGTAGAATAAAAGGACGATACAAACCAATATCGCTCCGACTCCGCCAAGTACCCATGTCGACCTTTTCTTGCGATATTGTTTCATGGTGAATTCAGCAATCGCCGTCGCCTTACGATCTAATTTTGTCCAGACGGTTTCAGAGAGATTACGCTGGGGTGGACCGGGGGCGAAATCAGGGACAGGAGGAGATTGCATCATGAACGACCTCCAATCAAATAGCCCAGCAGAGATTCCAGATTATCGTCTGGATTTTCAATCGCCGTCACCTGTACTCCGGATTGAACAATCAGACCCGGTAAATCTTGATGCACATCGGAAAGGTTGTTGGTTTCAATAATCAATTCCTCTGGATTTGGAAATCGAACTCCGTAAACAGAAGGATGATGCAAAACGGTTCGCCCCAACTCCCGAGGGTTTGTAGTCCTCAACAGAATTCGATGTGGGATGTGGTCGAGTAACTCGCGGATGGCGTGTAGATTTCCTAGCGCCAACAATCTACCATTGTGAAGGATTACGATTTGTTCGGTGATGCGCTCAATTTCAGATAGAATATGGCTTGTCACAAGAATCGTTTTGCCCATCGCTCCCAACTCACGAATCACATTCATGATGGTGGTTCGTGCCAAGGGATCACAACCCTGCAAAGGCTCATCGAGTACGATTAGATCTGGATCATTGACCAATGCATGAGCGATTTTCACACGCTGACGCATTCCTTTGCTATACTTTCCAATCTCCTTGTTGGCCACGTCTGTGAGGCCCACGAAATCGAGAACGTGGAGGGCCTTTTCCTTGGCTTCATCTCGGGTATTTCCATGGAGTCGAGCCAAGGTTGTGACGAAATCCAATCCGGTCATCCAATCATACAACTTTTCAGATTCACTCACGTAACCTAATCGGTGATAGGGTGCTGGATTCTTGAATGGGTCTGTTCCAAATAAACGAATTTGACCTTGGCTGGGCTGAATCCGACCAACGATCATTTTCAGCAATGTCGATTTGCCAGCCCCATTCATTCCAAGGACGCCGGTAACCCCTCCACTGATGGCCAGACTGACATCATTCAAGCCGATGACTTGTCCATACCATTTCGAGAGATGATCTGCCATGATGGCTGGCGCCTCAGGGGTTTTCTGCCACTCTTGGTTGGATTGACCTTCTCCAACTTGATCTAAATCTGGCATCATTCACGTGTCACCTCCAGTGAATTTACTCTACTGATTAGAACATAGAGTGAGACGGCGTTCATCAACAGCAGGACGACAAAGGACCATGCGACTGGGAAGTCATAGGTTGGATTGAGGCCCATCATCCATTGCCCAACATGAGCAAGATTGTCGTAAGGACTCAATAGATACAACGTGTCTCTCTCAAACAAGAGCTTGATCAGGAAAGCCAAAATTCTGGAACCAAAAATAACCCCTAGGAATGAAGCTGCGGGGAAAAATCGGCCTGTGCTCAAGCTTGACAAACACAAGCCAATACTGGTGAATGTTATCACCAACAAAATCGCCGCAGCCAATCCGCCAAGGAAGTAAATCATCGTATCAAGAAGGAAGGCCCAACCTTCGTTGTTCAGAACAATGCCAGCAGCGAAATAGGCACAATATGAAATGACGATTACAAGAGAAAGTATGGATGCTGCTGAAATGTATTTCATCAATGTGTAATCGGTTCTTGTGACTGGGCGAGAGAAGTAAATTGCAGAGGTCCCATGTTGTCTATCCTCAGAAATCAAACCCCCCACAACGACTGCAGTCAATAGAGGCCAACAACAGGTGTTATGGAACACTCCAAGCACGTGACCCCAAAGATTGGCCCGATTAATTCCATAGAACTCCATCAAGAATTCGATGTTTGTCAATACAGCGAATAGGAGTGAAAATATCGGTAGCATCGAACCGAAAAAGATCAGAACGATGATGAGTTTGCTCGTTATAGGCCAAGGCCGATGACCTTTGGAGAATAGGCCGTAAACGTGGTGGCGTAAAATCGACCAATTGCGAACCCACCTCGGATTGAGAACTCCGCGCCATGGGCGGTAGACCTGATGGAAAATCGTACCTGCATCTGCGGTTGCACTCTGGGCCACAATCGCGACACCCTGCCCCTCACCCTCGTCTGTGCCATAAGCCGCTTCCATGCGCGCTTTTCCAGTGACAGAAAGGCCGGATTCACCCATGAATTCTGCTTCTTTTTCGGGTACTTTGGGAGCGACCTCAACCGGTTCTTCGAGGATGTCATCAAGATTGAATGCATCATCCTCAGTCATGCGATTTGCCTCCCTTTAGTCGCAGCTTCATCCATGGCAGGAGTGGGTCCATCCAGAAGATCCTGACTTGATTTGACCGAGTAACCCAGTCGATCCATGATGACGATGAACAAATCTTCCAAACTGGGTTCGTAATCTTCCATCTTGCGAATCTGTACTCCGGTTTCTGCTGCGGCTTCAATGATGGTACCGTAGGTCGATTCGTCGACTCTGGTGATTCTCATAATGCGGCCAGTTCGACGGACTGACTGCCCCATGTCCTTCAATTTCTGCTCGATTTTACTCGCGCCGCCCCATACCGAAATCTCAATCTCTCGATCGATGGCCTTCAAATCTTCAATTCGACCTTGAGCGATGACCTGACCTTTGTGAATCATGAGCATTCGGTCACAGATGCGTTCGACGTCATCCATTAGGTGACTGCTCATGATGATTGAACGCCCACCTTGCTTGACAATTTGGAATAGGGTGTCCAGCATGAATTCACGGGAACGGGCATCCAAACCATTTGTGGGTTCATCGCAAATCAGCAAATCAGGGTCGTGAATAAGTGCGCAGGCCAACTTTGTGCATTGTTCCATTCCGGTGCTGAATGTGGAAATTTGTCTGTATCGTTGGTCCTTAAGCCCAACATATTCCAGAACTTCGTGTGCTCTTTGTGTTGCTGCGAAAGGATTCATCCCCAGCAATTCTCCTGAATACCGAACTTGATCGATGGCAGGCATGTCCGGAGTCAGGCAATCGTATTCTGGCATGTAACCGATTTTTTGTCGAATCTTGGCGCCCTCTGTGGCAATATCGTGATTGAGAACTTTGCCCCCTCCACTGGTCAAGGCAATCAAGCCAAGAATTGTTTTCAGGAGCGTCGACTTTCCAGCCCCATTGGGCCCCAGTAAGCCGGTTGCGCCGGCCTTAATCGAGAGATTCACACTATCCAAAGCCACATGCTCGCCGTACTTTTTGACGAGGTCATTGGTCTGAACAATCCATTCGTCCGTCAACTGAGCCGCCCCGCCGATTCTACGAATCGTCGGGGGTACTCACCTGAAGATGCTCTATGAACCATGCCCCGACACGGGTGGCTATTCTCCGATTCCTTCACGGACTTTGATTGCGATACCTTTGGTGAAACATGCTGCTTCTTGAGATGTGCACATGGACACCCCGTGTCCGAGGAATACGCCGTTTTGATCTTCGATGAGGCACGGCAAACCAGGTGTCAAATCACCTTTGACCTGAAGGATAAATCCATGCATCACATTTCGACCTTTTCGAGTAAAGGGCACAGAATCATCGTTGACCACAACAGTTGGTGTTCCAGCACCATGCAACCGCCTAGCTCCTTCTAAAGTCAGGCTCAACCCACCATCTCGCATTCTAGGTGAAAGGAGATGTTCACCATCCGAGGAATGTACATTTCTAACCCTATGTGTTCTGCTATAGACAAATGAACTTCCCGACATATATTGCTTAGATATTTCTGGTTGGACATCGAGGAAATACCGCACTTTATCCTCAATCATTCGGCGGTCGATATCGATTTTTTCGATTTCTTCATCCTCACCATTTCCAAATTCAGATTCAATGATTTCCAAATTTTTCTGCTTGCCGTTATCAAATGATATGTGCACATGTTGTTCGATTTCACCCATCATGGCTTCAAGGTCGAAGCGCCGATCTTCATCTGAGAGAGAGTTCCAGATTGATTTGGGGCCCATCAAATGCGTCCATGGGCTGACATCCTCGAATGAGTAAGGGAGGAGTCCAAGCGGAGTTTCGATGAATACTTCTGCATCCGGCCAGCGTCTAGCGATTGTGTGGACCAATCCCCCAATTTTGTCCCTCCATGGACCAGAGGCCCCTGAGATTAGAATCCCTCGCTTGGCATCGGTCTGATATGAGGTCAGCAAACGACCCAGTGCTGCGATTGCTGGAGGTGATGTAGGTAAATCCTGACTTGTTCTTACGCCACCATCTCGAAGAGGATTTGTGGCAGAAATTAGTCCCTCTGGCATGTTTTCGTAAAGATACTCTGTAGCTTCGCGGAGGGCTGCATTTGTGTGGCTACGTTCTTCGACCAATCGCCATATGCTTCCATCTCGAATCGCTTGTCGGCAACGTGCAAGTTCAGAGGCAGTAATCTCCAGATTATGGCGCGCCAATAGTTCACACCTTGCATCATCAGACAATGCCATCACACTCGCAGGAGTATGTCCTGCAAGCGCTTCTGTCGATATTGGGAATTCTGTCAAATCACCCAATTTTACTGTACCCCAAGGCATCAGCATTCGATCATCTCTAGCAAACAAAGCATAGGCTGCTGAATCAAACAAATCGGCTCCAAGGGCAACACAAATTGGGAACAAATGCGGGTGCCCGCAGCCAAAGATATGGATGGGTCGATTCCAAGGTATTTCTTCGCGACAGGCAAGAATAATCTCAACCAACTCGCGGTACCTTTGTCTCTCCATGAGTGGGACAATGCCGCCGATGGGATGAACTGCAAAATCATGTTCTGACATTCCAATCGCACTTTGGGCTCTCAAATCAGAATGTATTCCTCCCTGAATGGGGCCATTCAATAGAGTTCCATTCGCGGCTTCAATCGATACGGCTGCTCGATCAATGGTTTGGTTCACCGCATCCTCGACCTCTTCTTTGCTCATATCTGGAGTCCCAAATACATCGAGCATTGTGGCGATATCCACGCCGATTTCTCGCTGGAAGGTGACGATTTCTTCAACTCCGACTTCCACATCGCCATAGACATAATTCTGGAATGTTCCCGAATCTGTCATGATGACACCAGGATAATCCAACAAGGTGTGGACTCCGTGTTCCAAAGCCTGATTTTTCAGATTGTCATGTTTCCAAATCACGTAGGAATTTGTGATGAGTGCCTCAAACCCGTATCTCTCCCACAATTCACGAGGTTCGACGGTTCTGATGTTCGGATTGATGACGGGAAGCAAGCAAGGAGTATTCAGTACGTGCGTCGCCGTGTGGAGTTTGCCCAAACGAGCCCAACCATCACGGTCGGTCATCTCAAATTTCCCGTGATCGCCTTCACGGCACGGGTTGGCCTCTCTTGTCATCGGTTCGTGGCGAGCCGGTCATGGCTTTCAGCCATTCGGAGAAAATGGAGTATCGTCAAATCGCAAAAAGATGCCTTATAACCATTAGAGAGGTGGCCCGTTTGCATGCGCTCATGGACATTTGCTAGGTTCATGCGTCAAGTGCTGAAGAAGGGCCCTGCAGATTTGGATTGGATTCAGTCTCAAGGGTTACTTGCAGTCAAATTGGCGCAAATTTTCGCCTTGAGAAGTGACCTACTTCCTGTCGAAAAATGTCGACAATTGCAACAACTCTACCAGCATGCAGCCAGCATCCCTTCAGAAGCAGTGTTCGAGAATTTGGAAGCAAGGGCCCCTGAAGGATTCTTTGAGGCCTTTGAAGACATTGACAAAGTTCCTCTAGCCGCAGCATCCGTAGGGCAAGTGCATCGCGCGAAATTGAAGTCCGGTGAAGATGTGGTCATCAAGGTCATCAAGGCCGAGAATGAAAAGGCGTTCCGAAGAGATGTGAAGCGGATGCGTAGATGGTTGCGTGTTTTTCTGACATTCATGCCGAAGTTGCGGAAAGTCGGCAACCCTGTCGCTTTGCTCAATCACGTCGC
>DAVT01000043.1 GCA_002505685.1 Euryarchaeota archaeon UBA501
GTTGATGTTGTTCCTCTCATGAATAGGAGCGAAAGAAGCGGCGATAACGATTCGAATACCGGACCATCGTTCACACTGAGGGGCCGTTTCACGACTGCTACCCGTGCCTTTTCGATGTCCACTGACGATGACCTCAAAACCACCATCTTTCAGGGCGCCCGGCTCGAATACGCGATCACCTTCATGGAGCAAACCCGCATATGCATTTTCCGCGATAACACCCGGCTCATGATCAAAACAAACCCAGGCAGGGGTCATGACATCTGTGTTGATATCATCGAGTAAATCATCAACACTCAAATCACACATGTTGAGGTCTAGTCCATTGTACAGTTGTTCCTTGATGAGTTGTAAGTCCTTGGTCAAGAATAATACACGCTTATTCGGATTAAGCGTGATAAATTCCGGAGGCCACGACGTTGACACAAACCCACCTGATTTTCTCTAATGGGGGGGCCTATATGACGATTAGGCAACAAGTCCATTCTAGCAAGTTGTGATACTGAGAGGCGTTCGACGGATAAGAGGCCTCACTAGTTACAGAATTCACACTCGATTTTTTGGTTTCCAATCCTTGAAAGCGAGGTGAGCAGGGGGTGTCCCTGAACCCTGCTTTTCATACTCTTTTACACGATCAACAAGCCAAATAAACCACTCCATTTCCTTGTCGCCCTCTCTTTCACGAATTGGCTCAAGGTAGAATGAAAATGCCCCATATGTCTTCATAAAAACGCCCGAGAAGAGGTCATAAAAAGCGTGAAAGTTCATCTCTCCCCGATGGACAAGAACTCCAATACTTTCCCATGTGGTAAGAACGACCATTACTTTTGGCCAATCTTCTCCGAAATGCCCTTTCAAAACTTCAAAATCATCAGATTTTTCACCACTCATCTTTGACGGATCGAACTCCATATTGAGTATCGAAGTCAATCCAACAACGAAGTCTTTACTTTGAAAATTGGCCGCCAAATTCATCGCAGTCGTACTATCTCTGGCACGCCGGAGCTCCTTTATCTGAAACCAAGAATATATTGCGGCACCAAGAATAGTGATTAAGCCCAGAATTTCTGCCCATGAAGCTGCCGTTTCAAGGTTCATGAACCAAACAAACAGGATTTTACTATAAATAAATCCCCAGCAATACTACGTGATTCAAACTGCAAATGAACCAATTTCTCGATTGAAATCACACAATTTGGAGGCACTAATGAACACATCAAATTTATATACCATCCCCAGTGGGGATTATATCACTTCCTCTACAATTTAATGCGTAAGGAAGGGGTGTGAAATTATGGCTGATGAACAGGTAGAAGACATTGTCAAATGTCCAGAATGCAACTCAAGAAATCTAGACCGCGACGAAACTCGTGGTGAAATCGTGTGCCAAGATTGTGGACTTGTCCTTGAAGACAATGTAATCGATCAAGGTGCAGAATGGCGTGTGTTTAGTCCCGAGCAGGGAGATCAGCGCGCGCGTACGGGTGCGCCCATGACCGTGATGCTACACGACAAGGGACTTTCCACAGATATCGATTGGCAGAACAAGGATTATTCTGGCAAGACCATCAATAGCCGATATCGTAGCCAATTCTACCGAATGCGAAAGTGGCAGAAGCGAAGTCGTGTGAGTAACGCAACTGAGCGTAACCTTGCCATGGCTCTCGCAGAATTGGATCGAATGGCCAGCCGCCTCGAATTGCCAAAGACTGTTCGTGAATCAGCAGCTGTCAACTACAAGAAGGCGGTTGAAAAGCGATTGATTCGAGGCCGTTCCATCGAAGGCGTTGCTGCAGCCAGCCTATACGCAGCATGCAGGCAGTGTGGAGTTCCTCGAACACTTGACGAAATCGGCCAAGCCAGTCGAACCGGCCGCAAAGAAATCGGCCGAACCTACCGATTCATGGTTCGTGAATTGAAGATGAAGATCATGCCAACAGGCCCCGAAGATTACATCTCAAGATTCTGTTCTGGGTTGGGCCTAGATGCTGAGGTTGAAGCCAAGGCATATGAATTGATTAAGGCCGCTCAAGAAAAAGAGTTGACCAGTGGTCGTGGACCTACAGGAATTGCAGCATCTATCATTTACATCGCGAGTGTATTGTGCGGTAAGCGTCGTACACAGCGTGAAGTTGCGGAAGTCGCTGGAGTAACAGAAGTGACCATCCGTAATCGCTACAAGGAACTCATTCAGAATCTCAACATTGAGCTTGACATCTGATGGTGTTGGTCGCCGATGAGCGATTGGAGGGAGCAGAACGAACTCTCCCAACGTTTGTTTGAGCATACGCAGGGCGCTTTGGAATTGATTATCACCAGAGGCTGCCAAGATTGGCCCCTGCCCGAACCTCCGCTTTCCGATCCAGATTTTCCTGTGCACCCCCCGCAAGAACCTGAGAAGTTGAAGGAAATCGCTCACGCTCTGTTTCAGGCAAACCGTGCAGCATTTGACAGGGATTTGGAATCGATTGGTGAATCCCTGATCCCTCATCGTTTGTCACTCTCAGCCGACCCGGCACGAGAGGGCCGAAAATGGCTGGACAAGCGCAGAGACGAAGTTGCAGAACGTGCCCTATTCATCCGTGTAGAAACATTGCTTGCGCAAGCACTTGACCCATCGGCTCCCGATGTTGATCGATGGTGGATCGCCATCGCATTGTTGAATGGGATGTCAGCTAAAGATAGCCCAATTTCTCAGCAACAGGGATATCATCTGATGGAGAGCATTGCATTGGCAAAACCGCCTGGATATTGGCACGGAGGTGCCACACCCGGTCCCCACCTCATCGATTGGCAAGAAGGTCGTGAACCCTCAGCATCTGAGCCATTGGAAGCGGATATAGGGGGTGTCTTTGCTGCTGGCTGGCTCCTTGACCGAATGGAGGAAGCCGACCCACCTCGGCCCGTATTGGTTGAGTGGTTAGACATCGCATTGTCGCGCCAAACTCTCGTCAATCCACTGTCGATACTCTCCCGCCTGAATCGAATGGCTGGAGATGGTAGTATCGAGTTATCCAGTCGAATCGCAACTTTGCTTCCTCGGGCTTGGGATTT
>DAVT01000125.1:0-1138 GCA_002505685.1 Euryarchaeota archaeon UBA501
CGGCTTTCCTGCAGTTCACACTTCTGCAGATCATATGGCTCCGCTTCGATATGGAGATGATGTTCATTGCAAATTGTGGATTGAGTCCGTAGGAAATAGCTCAATCGTTTGGCGGTACCAGTTTAGCAATCAAGATCACGCACTCTGTTGGGATGCTCGAGTTGTCACAGTATGTGTGGATATGCAGACCTTCGAAAAGTGTGGCGTACCCGATGAAATTGCGGATGCATTGAGAAAATGTACCGAGGATTAAGAAGTACCGAAATAGAGGCGATATTATGGATGATGAAATCGGTTCAGTGATGATGGATGTCGAGGAAGAACTGGTCATGCCAGATATTCCAGTTCGACCTAACGCAGCGATTCCAACATCGGTTGGTTTGATGATGATTCTTGGCGGACTTCTAGTCGCGTATGCTGCTTTCAACGCTTTTGCGACATCCGAAATGTTCGCCCCTGCAGACGAAGAACAATTGGCAACACAATTCACTCAGAGCGGCGCAGAGGTCTCACCTGAAGACATTGGGCAATACGATGACGACTTTTCCTCATCCACATATTCAAAGTGGAACGGGCTTCTATTTTCTGCGACCTCATTGTGCTTAATCGGTGGAGGAATTCTGCTATACAGGGGTGATCGCCGTGGTGTTCATCTTAGTGCAGGCGGTGCAGCCTTGCTTATTATTTCGAACATATGGGGTAGTATGACAAGTCAAGAAGCGGCCGCACACCTCCCTGAAGTTGCAGCATTGACATTTGCAACAATGTACTACATTTACGCTTGTTGTGGTTTGTTCTGCCTCACATCTGCTGGCTTGCCGCTATTGTTTGCATCGGGCAGAGCAGCCCTCAGTTCAACTACACAATTGCATTCGGTAGAAGAGGAATAATCAATCCTCTTTCGGCCATTTTTTTGTGAGCACTTCTCGAAGATCATCATTCATCTTCGCATCCCACCAGTTGGCCCGTCGCCAAATCGCATAGCGACCCCTGACACCACGCAAATCGGCACCATCCAATTTCGCCCCTTGGAAATTGGAAAGGTTGAGTTTTGCTTTGGTCAATTTCGCACCTCTAAAATCGGCCCCATCCAATGCACACTTCATCAAATCCACCTCTACCAATGAAGCCTTACGAA
>DAVT01000125.1:1328-8384 GCA_002505685.1 Euryarchaeota archaeon UBA501
ACCCCTGACACCACGCAAATCGGCGCCATCCAATTTCGCCCCTTGGAAATTGGAAAGGTTGAGTTTTGCTTTGGTTAATTTCGCACCTCTAAAATCAGCACCATCCAATGCACACTTCATCAAATCCGCCTCTACCAATGAAGCCTTACGAAAATCAGCACCAGCGAGATTTGAACCCTGAAAATTGCAACGATCCAAGATAGCCCGACGGAAATTGACACCGGACAGATCCATATCCCGAAAATCATGCCCAATGAATGATTGGAATGAGAGGTCCGCATCGGGACCAATCTCGACCATGGCAAACCCTCAGGCACCCGAGCGTCGGTCTAAATGCGCACGCCCTTCAGGGGTGAGGACCGCATATCGGTTCTTTCCATCACTGCCAGGTGGGCACGAAATGAATCCACGTTCTACTAGTCGGTTGAGATAGAGTGAGAGGTTGTCTGGTGCAGTCAATCCACTGTCGTCAAACAATTGCTTGAGCACACGAGGAGGAGAGTCATCCTTACCTTCGACTTCTCGCAGATATTGAATGGCAGCCAACACTTGATCGGGCTTTTTCGTCAATGTACTATTTTCAATCAATGAACGGAAGGCTGAACCACGATCTGGCATACCACTTTTTTTGGCTGCCTCAATGGCTGCAGCGATAGCAGTTTCGCGGGCACTTCGCACTTTAGCGATGGCCGTAGACCACTCCTCTCCTTGACGGATATTCATCATCTCAGCATCCACCTCTTTTTGTGAGCCTGTCAGATCAATTTCTACATCGCCAACTCGAATCAGCACACGACTGTTCCCCGCTCCTGTTGAACCTGTCACGAAGCCGTCACCTGACCATTTCCAACCAGTCGACGGGTTATTTTAATCGTTCCGATGGTAACTTTATGATTTTCAAAAAAGAGTCGAAGAATGAGCCAGATTTTGTTCACTCTCTGGATGCCAGAAAATGTCCTGTTTGATATTTTTTTTACATCTTTCGCCGAAGGCGACTTAACCCCCAGATATCGTCCGACACCTCATGCCCCCCACTCGGGACCCCTCTTCGTCGAGCGCTACGCGCTCGGTGATTCTTGCTTTGTTGATGGTATCAAGCCTGTTTGCCTCCATCCCTAGTGTCACTGCAAATCCAGCATCAGGAGTTATCGACACATTCGCTGATGGTAACACCAGCGTGATTTTGCAAACCGACTCCACCACAACATCAACGGTGAACTTGACATTGCAGCGAAACACCACCGTTGGCGGGGCTTCGTTCCATATCACCTACGACATCAATGACCCATCACCCGGTTCAATGACGGTTGATTTGGATAGTGATGGACAGTACGAATGGCATCTTGGAAGCAATGGTGATGGTCGAGTTGGTGAGCAAACCGAGTTTTTGAACGGGGCGAGTTCAACATCTATTTCAGCCAATGGAAATCAAACTTGGTTGCATACCGGCAGTTGGAAATTACCAACCTCTGCGGCCATGTCATCCTCTGAAATCACTGTCGGTTTCACTCCGGATTTAGGAGCCCAGTTCGATGGAATCGGTGCCGTCACCGACCTACAGGTTGGGGACATGGATGGGGACGGAGTCGAGGATCCAATCTACTTGGTTCCAGACCACATGGGTACGAATGGAACGGAATGGCCCCACATCGGTTGGATGAATTGGAGCGGTTCTGCTATGGTCTCAAGTTGGATTCCAACCTGTGCGGATGCGGACGAATTGATATTGGGCGATTCCGATGGAGATGGTCGTACTGACATTCTTGCCATCGCTTTCGATGAGGATGTATTGTGTCAGCACATGTCAGGCAATAGCTGGAATTATTCCACCAATGTTTCGATGAATGAAAAATTTGAAGATGCGGTGCTAGCAGATTTGGATGGAGATTTGCAAGATGATTTGATTTCCATTGATGCGGATGGAACCTTGGGAATCCGTTCATTTAGTGCTGGAAGTTATTCCACCGCAATCACCGTGACCGTACCTTCAGGCAACCAAATGACAGGCTTCGAGAACTTTGCTCACATCGACGTTGGCACGTTCTACGGAAACAACCTCTCAGTTGTCATTGGAGAAAATGACATGATGACCTCATACAACACACTGTGGAATTTCTCATCCAACAGTTGGGTCGTCTCGATGGACGAGTTCGAATGTACTGCAGGTCCATTCGAAGTGTTCGATTGGAATGGGGATGGTTATGATGACCTCATGGGTCCAACTTCAAGTGCAGCATGTACGGCAACATGGAACGGCACAGGATGGACCACCTCAACCTCCGCTTTGGTCGGTTTGGAGAATTACACGATTGGAGATCACGATGGAGATGGCACCGTCGATATCTTCCGAGCTTTCGAAGGAAGTCCCGATGGTTCTGATAGTACCCAAACAGGTTCAGTAGAGATGTACGCATTCAATCAGGATGGTACAGTGAACACAACCTCAACATCATTCAATCCTCACACCTCTCCACGAGATATCGTGTTTGCAGACATGGATAATGACGGCCTGCCTGAACAAATCGTTGCCGCTGGAGAAGCCACACCGGGATTGTTTATCGGAGCCTGGCATACACTGGAATGGGATTTGGAAAGTGACAGTACAATCGAGATGGCAATGTCAGGATATGGGAGCACCAGCAATCCTCTCAGCCAATCGGATCAAGGTTTACTCATCACCAACGTTGCTTCTGAATTGGTTAGCACCCCTGTAGTCTACGATTCATATGATACCCCGTGGGGAATCATGTCACCAGTCGCTCGTAGCATGGGTGCAGGCACCATTACCCAATCGGCCCTAAACATGTCATACACTGCAACATTTGTCGTGGAAACCAATCCGACCAATGGCAATCTTTCGAACGTACTCAATGGTTTCATGCTCATGGGCACAGGTGACATTGACATTCCAATGAATATCACTTGCACACAAAACGGAACCGTCACGCTCGACTCATTGTCGATTGCATGGACGGAAGGGGCCGAACACGTCCAAGTTCCAGACCCCCCTGTATTGTCTCTCTATGATTACAATTACAGCCAAGTCTCACTGATTTGGACCAATTCGACCAGTCAAGAAGATTTGATTGGTTACCAAGTCTTTAGGGCGGCAACAGGAAGCCAAATTTCCATCAATCAACCACTCTCTGACGCCCCCTTCGCAGGTTACCAAGACACGGATGGTGTCACCAATCAAGAGTGGGATTATGCGGTTCGTTCTGTGCACAACAATGGGGTTTACTCAAATCTCTCTAACATTCTAACAGTCCTAGTTCCCGATGTCCCCCCAGTCTACGATACCACACCACCTGATTCAGCGACTGTATCCTTGGCTGACGTGCCCAACGATACAGGTGGTGTGTTGAATCTCTCATTCGTGCCATCACCATCGTTGGATTTGGCTTACACTTTGATTTATTTCGAGAATAGCGATTTCACCAATGCATCGGGTTTGACACCTTATGCGAACATCAGCAGTGACAATGAGGACACTTCGATGCTGATATCTGGACTAACTGACGGTGAGCAATACTGGGCAGCAGCAGTGTCAGTTGATGGGGATGATAACGCGTGGTGGAATGTGACCGCAACGGGTCCTGCCCATTCATCCAACAATACGATTCGACAAAGCATGCTAACCTTGGATGTTCAAGGTGATGGCACGTACGACGATAGTACACGCTCTGGTGTCCACGTCCACGCAGGTGCAGCATTCTCTATTTCGGCACAATTGTCCAGCGAAGGCGTACCCTTGTCGGATGAAGATTTGACGGTCTCGATCACATTTGGAGATTCAACATGGACCAATACCATGACCACCGAACCGACAGGAGTCGCTTCTCAGAGCTGGAGTGATTGGACTGAATTTGTAGATGCATGGGAATCACATGGCGGCATGGGACTGGTGGACGTTTCTTGGCCCGGAGGGACCTATGGGTTGGCAGCACAAGCGGTCTCCCCAATATCAGCCAATACTGCTCTAGTCTCTACAGTGGATGCAGCATTCTCTACGAGTACATCGTCGATTCAACTTGATTCAAGTGGCACCGGTACTGTATTCGCCAACATGCTTACGGACGATGATTCCAATCAGATTCACATCGAGGGCTTATCCCTCAATTGGCAATTGGGCAATGGCAGTAATGTCATTGGAGATAGTGGCACATCTCAATTTGATGCGGCGGGTTCCACATCCATACCAATTGAATTCATGACAGGGGGCTGGATAGACTTGACCCCAATCACACCGTGGTGGATGTCACTAACCCCTGAACCAATTATTCGAATAGATTTGTACCCACCTCCGCTTGAAGGATGTACAGATTCAGCGGCAAACAATTATGATGAAAATGCACAAGTGAACGATGGCAGTTGTACCTATGACAACCCACAACTTGTGTTTGTAGAAGTATCCTGTAATGCGGATTGGACAATCTTGGACAACAGTTCACAAGCCATGGCTGATGTCGATGCAAATTCCATGGAATGTAGTTTGTTGAATCCAAATAGTGTTGCGGTGTTCGCAACAATCGATTTCGAATACAGTCAATCTCCACTAAACTTTGTCGATGACTTATCGGCAAGTGAAGTCTCTATTGGGGCTGGCGAATCTCTTGTGATTACCGTATCTCCCACAGCATGGGCTGAAGGAACAAGCCTAGAGAATGGCACCGTCCGCATCAATGTAGATTTGACAGCCACCGGTTGGGATGGTGTGGACGATCATTGGATTATGCCGTATGTCATTACGGCAGGCGAAGTGATTGACGAGCCCGATAACACAGGCGATAACACACAAGGTACCAGCGATGAAGAAGAGAGTGGCACCAACCTCACACTCATCATTGTCTGCGTTGCCATTGTGTTGGCAATTCTCGGCTTTGTTGGCCTACGTATGGCCATGCGAGAAGAGGAAGACGAAGATGCGGAGACCTTTGAGGACGAAGAGTGGGAAGCCAAACCCAAGAAGAAGATCAAAACTCAACCCGATCTTGAAGACATGCCAACAGGTCGAAGTCTCGACGAGTTGACCACCCGTGGTAGCAGCGTCTCGATGAAGAAATCCAAGCGTGTTGACCGCAGAGCCGGAGTACGCCCCACCGACATTACCGAAGTCGAGGAAGAAGAACCCGAACCCGAAGAAGAAGCCGAGTGGGATTACACCCAGGACGAGGACTACCACGTCGATGACGAAGGCGTCGAATGGTGGAAAGACGAAGTGGGTCAGTGGTGGTACAAGTATCCTGATGACGAGGATTGGGAAGCCTTTGAGGAATAGCGACGGGTTCTTGAAACAGTGACAAGAGGCGAGTTCGATGACAGGCGATGGATACGCACTGGTTCTGCATGGAGATGCAGACGCCACCAAGTTGGGTGGAACCGCAATTTGCGGTTTTTCCAGCACAGGAATGGTTGGTGTCATTGCTGCCAGTCACATCATCCGCGCCCTAGATTTGGAACAGATGGGCACAGTTCTCGATGAGAATTTCCCAGCCATGGCCTTGGTTCAGGAATCTGTACCTAAGCACCCCGTCCGAGTCTACCAAGGAGATGACATCGGCGTGTTTACCTCTGAAATTCAATTCCCTTCCGCTTACGACGTCAAGTTTGCAGAAACAGTGCTCAAGTGGTTCGTCGAAGGGGGCTTTGACCGCCTCATCATCATTGATGGAGTGGTCCCCAATGAGATTGGTGAGAAAGAAGATGGAGACCTGTGGGGTGTAGCCAGCCACCCGCTTGGCCGCAAGGCATTGGCTGCGGCAGGAGTCTCTCGAATGCAGCAAGGCATCGTCTCTGGTATCGCCGGTTATTTGCTATCTGAAGGAGATAGGAGGGGACTTGACATCACCGCCCTACTCGCCGATTGCAATCCAATGTATCCCGATGCGCGAGCCGCCGCATTTGCGACCGAAGCGATTAGCGAATTACTCGATCGTGAAATCCCACTCGATGACTTGCTTGAGGATGCTCGAAAGATTGAGGAGAACGTGCGTGAAATGTTTGAGCGTTCACAGTCGATGCTTCCAGCTCCCGAAGGCTATGATGTCAGCCAATCAAATGATGACCCCATGGTCAACTAGGTGTCGAGATGCGCTTCTTCAATGCCATTGGAATTGCTGAGACCTGCTCAACAACCAGTCTGTACTTCATTGCGATGCCACTCAAATACATTGGAGACAATGAAATTCTGGTCCAAGTGATTGGCCCGATTCATGGTGTATTGTGGTCTCTTTACATCGGTTTGCTCGGACTCGGTTGGCTCCAGAAAGAGTGGAATATGCGCGCAGTCATCCTCGGTGGATTCCTTTCACTCTTCCCAGGGGGTCCAATTTGGTTGGAACGAAGATTGGGTAATGAAGAGTATCTACCCAGTTCCGAATCAGTCCACTCTGAATGAGCAAACCTTGGGCTGCTCGAAGATCTTGTGGCGATACTTGGCGATGAACCGATACACAACATTTCGAATCGGCAAGGGGACCAGCCAGAGAATTGGAAACCACATTTTGTAGTACCACTTCATGTACAAAATGGCTCGAATGCCCGCACCTGAACGAATGTATGGCTTACCATTTCGAATCAGGTAAACGGTATCGGCGTCCCGCATTTTTTCGGGAAGTGTAGCGATTACACGCTGCGCGTCTTCGGCCTGAATCGGTCGATAACCGAGTTCCTTGCCCTTGGCCAAGCGCTTGTCGATGAAGGTGGCCAATCGGTGACAGAGTCCACAGTCTCCATCCAAGAACAGGTAGTCTCGTTGATCACCTTGTTTGATTGTCTCCGCGACTTCAATCGGCCAAGTACGCACATGTACGCCTTGCGATACATGGACCATATCTGGGTTCAGAACATCCGAAATTCCAAGATCATAGGCTTCGGTCAAAGAGTTCTCTTCAAGGGTAACTTCAGCCTCTTGGAACAACCAAGGGTCATGTTGCGTGTGAGCGATTCGAAGCGTACCTTTGTGTACGGAGTACACCGAATATCGCTCAAATAGGAATTCTTCCAAAGAACCCGATTTGGCTTGCAGCATTCCACCCGTCCCACGCGCACTGCCCC
>DAVT01000035.1:0-552 GCA_002505685.1 Euryarchaeota archaeon UBA501
TGTAACGTCTTGCATGGTCGCCCATGTGTCGTCATCCATGGTGCCACGACCCTTGAGAACTTCTCGAGAAAGGAGCCAATAAATGAGTGATAAACTGAGTTTACCCTTGTTGTTTGCAGGCAGACAGAGGTCCACATTGCGAAGATTGTTGTTTGCATCACAGAGTGCGACGACTGGCAAGCCGCTGCTAACCGCTTCGGATAGAGACTGCTGGTCGGCCTGTGGGTCGGTTACAACAATGATTTCCGGTTCGATGTAGGTTCGCAGCCCCGGGTTGGTCAGTGTACCTGGAATGAATCGCCCAACAATGTGCATTGCACCAATTGCCTTGGCAAACATTCGGGCAGGGCGCTGTCCGTATTGTCGTGCACTGACAACTAGAATTCGACTAGGGTCATATCGGTTGAGGAATTGTGCGACGACGCGCATTCGAGCATCTGTGTGCTCCAAATTAATCATGTGCAAACCAGTTCCATCGCCGGTTGAATCGCTGAGGAAGGGTTTCATGTCCGCACTCTTTTGTAGAGCACCAATGTGTACCTTGTGCTCCTC
>DAVT01000035.1:929-4699 GCA_002505685.1 Euryarchaeota archaeon UBA501
CCTCGTGCGGCCTCGCCACCCACCTCCTCTTCATAACCGCTTCGCTCCTCCAAGTGAGATTTTCAGACGCAGTGGCCCGAATAAGGGCGTAAACAGTAAACTGTGGGGGCGAGCGGGGATGTTGGAATAATGCTTAACCCAACATCAATTTTAGAGACCTCTATGGGTGAGGTTGTTTCCACTGATTCTGGTCTTGACCTATCCAAACCTCTGACTGATGGGAAACAGAGAGAAGATGGTTTTTGGGCGGATTCTCAGGGTGTCGCCTTGCCTGTATCGGCTTCTGATCTTGAGAGGCACACATATTGTCCAGTCTCTTGGCAACTCTCCAAGGCTGGAATCAGTGGAGAAGGTGAGGCGCTCAAGCGAGGCATGTTGGCCCATGATGAAATTCATGAGAAAATGCGGGAATACAAGCAGGCCGAAGACAAGGCATCTCGTGAATTGGTGGTGTGGACATGGTGGTTCGCCGTTGTTTGCGCCCTATCGGCTGATTCTGCTGCATTTTTCTTCGTCAATCAGGGACTAATCTCAGAAACTTTCATCCAGAACATTGGGCGTTATTTGGTGATGCTAGCAGGTGTTTGGCTGGTGTTGGCGATTATGCTGATTTCATTTCCTTGGCGGCGATGGCTTGGCAAACCATTCGGATTGGCTCAACCTCCCCAGATGGGATCTGGTTTTGAGAATGGAGATTTGAAGTCACCATTTGAAATCGAAGAAGGTGGCGTGGGTATCGCTGGAAAAATTGAGACGAAATTGCTTCTAGCTTCAATTGCAATTGCGCTTCACGGTTTGGCCATATATTGGGCAGAAAATCGCACAATTCTGACCTTTGCTCTGATTATTTTCACGCTGATTTGGTTACTCATTACGGCTTGGCAATTGCATCGGGTACTGAAATCCGATGACAAGATTGCTGACGCCAAAAAGAGTACTGGTCTGAAAGAAGGAGAAATACTGACCTACAGTGATGATTCTGGACAAAGTGCTTCCTTGCTAATCGACGAAAATACGGGAGTGCGAGGTAGGCCCGACCAAATTGTCAAAATCGATAATCAATTCATTCCTGTTGAGCAGAAAACAGGGAAAATTCCCGAAAACCCTCATGATAGCCACAAGATGCAGTTGATGGCTTACCTACATTTAGTCGAAAATACAACGGGTGTAACACCGGATTATGGTATTCTTCGATATGGACCAGATACCTTGTTTACTGTACAATGGGATGAGAAGAAAAAATTGGAGTTGCAGAATTCGATTAAGGAAATTCAGCGGCTCATGGTCGAAGGGGGCGCGAAACGAAACCATCAGAGAAAGGGGAAATGCCGAAATTGCTCACGGCGTAATCATTGTCCTCAAAGCTTGACTTAGATTACAAATCAACTAGGGGTGTGCATTCAGGTTTACTCTCAGGGAACTCGAGGCAAGGGCGAGCAACTCGAACGAGAAGGAGCCAAGAATCCTCAAAGTCAAGAGTGGAAATACCAGTGCTGGTCCCCGCACCTAGGCCATTGATTGTCAAATTCCACAACCCATCTTCGAACTGATCAATTTCTCGATTGAGTTCAAAGGTTTCCTGTGAATATGAACCATTGTCAGCCATTCGCTCGTAAATCGGATTTGCAGTATCACAATTTGAACCTGAATCGTCACACCAAAGCAGTTTGACATGCACATAGCGCTGATCGCTGTCCCCAACGTGATAATTTACAGAGGTCTTGAAAACAATGATGATTTTACTGACTGTTTCGTCGATTTTGATATCTTCAGATTTTTCTGCCTCAATTTGGTCCAAAGGGTTACCACCTGATTCATCGATGACAAAAGAATGCGATAAATCGTAAGGAGTCCATTCGTCTTTGATTTCAGGCTCTCCTCGGACCCCTTCCATGATTTCCCGACCAAGGACTAAGGAAAGGCAACCCGACATGGACATCGAAAGGAAAAGCACCGCCAAAACAGCGCAAATGCTTCGATTGTAGATGCCCCCCATAGGTGTCCCTCTACACCGTCGGTGAACGGAAGCGCATTTTTGCTTGACGGCCAAATGATTGGTTCAATCTTGCTTCTTACGACGTCGCACGCCCCGGCGTTTGGGCGCATCTGTTTCCTCAGGAGTATCCTCAGTTTCTTTCGCCACGGGCTCATCTTCTTCAGGTACGGAAAAATCACTACTGGCTGAACGTACTTCATTGCCAACAACTGTGTTGTCAACAATGGCTTCCACGTTGACTTGCTCACCTGGAAGAACTCCTTCTTCTCCGGTCAATTCGAACAGTTTCTCACGGTAATTTGCATCTGATGCAGTTAGTTCAACTTCTTCGTCTGAAAGGTGTCTTCTGGATTTTACATCGCCTAGGAAAGCATCCAGATCATGTTCGGGAAGTTCATCCATCGCTTCACTTAGGCCTGTAGATACGACGGTGTCTTGACTCTCTACATCGACTTCAGACTCAACTTCAGCAGCCAATCTCTCTTCCTCTTGGGTATCGAAATACTCCTCTGCCTCTGAGAGATTTTCATCCCATTCACCTTCCCACTGCTCTTCAGAGAATCCTAGAGAGCCAGCATGGGTATCGAATCCTTCGTGACCTCTGACGATTTCATCCTCATCGTCTTCTTCCAATTCTTCATCCTCTTCGTCGACCTCAGCAGGCAGAGGTTTGAATTTCCGCTCTCTGCGAGTGTAATGAGCCCCTAGGTCTTGTTCAGCCCCACAGTATGGACAGTGCTCAAGCATGGACGGAATGGTTGAATTACATTCTGCACAATCATGGAATTTTGTTCGCCCAACCCGTAAGTCGAAATCACAGTGCGGACAGATGTCTTCGTCTCCCTCAAGGTCACCATCACAGGCTGGACAAAGTTCGTATGTCTCGCGTTCAGCATCGGCCAATCCTCTACGTGTCAAAATGACGGCAGCAATCAATGCGACAACACCAATGATGCCAGCGATTGAAAACAACAGTATCGATTTAGATTCGTCGTTGCTGCCTGTTGTGTCTCCCTCCGAGCGAACTACATCCCAAGCCTTTGCGTGAGGTGTTACACTAGTACCGTGTGGCGTAATGGCGAGTTCGATTTTTCCTGGGTCCTGCACCGTCACACGACAACGGAGGGTGTGCTTGTTTCCGTTTGCATCCTCTGAGTCGAAGGCATGAGGTCCCGTCGTATTCAGGATGTCATTCGTCGAGCGGTCTACACAATCGAAGGTTTCCTCGCCTTCTCCAACATCTGCAATTACATCGATGGAATAGATGTAAGTCTCTCCAGTTTTCAAGGGTGGAACATTTGGCTCATTCCATGCCTCTGAGTTGAGTAAGAATCTCAATTGCAAGTCGGAATTGAGCCTGACCGAACTGCTGGCTGAGTTATCGGTCGCAATTCGGTCATAGGAATCTGCATTCTTTGTCCAAACTGCCTCAAATGGGATGTCTCTAGTCAGACCTTCGGCAATCACATTGAATTGAACACTGATTTGCCCCTGATTCGCAGTGTTTGATGGTGGAATAATGAGATCTGATTTTGTTTCAACTTCTTGGCCATCAAAGGTTGCCACCAAGTCACCTGTGGCAGTGACCATGCCGACATTTTGCAATGTCACGGTAAATGTTACCGGACTACCAGGGGTGGTGGTTGGGTCACTGGGCGATGCACCAGTTACGACAACATTTGGCTCTTGATGGATGGTAATTATAGCGGGCTCTATGTTGTTGAATGTCCCTGATTGAGGAACTGTTTGCGCGGGGTCTATGGCCAACTCAAGG
>DAVT01000160.1 GCA_002505685.1 Euryarchaeota archaeon UBA501
ATTGGCAACCCTTCGGGCACGATTGCAACAAATATTGCAACGGCAATCAAGAATTGCTCTGCTATGACCTCATACATCGATTCGTCACTATCGCCAAACCATGCTCTCACAACGTGGAGCAGCAATAGCAAAGAAGCGCTCGTAACTGCGACCGCCCCAAGGAATTTCCCCAGTGATTCGAGTTTGATTTCAAGTGGAGTTTTGGGAGTAGTTACATCGCTGATACCTGATGCGATTCCACCCAATACAGTGTTCATTCCCACTCTGACAACCACTGCTTTTGCCCTTCCACTAGATGTGACAGTACCCATGAAGGCCATATTGGATTGTTCCTGCAATATGGATGAGGCATCAATTGCATCCGTCTGTTTGTGAATAACATCAGATTCACCAGTCAGACTTGATTCATCAATTGCACATTGATGGACCTCAAGAATTCTGACGTCAGCAGGTACATTCAATCCGTCTTCTAACCAAATGATGTCACCAATCACTAATTCGTCTGTACCTACTTTGTGCTCTGTTCCATCACGCAATGCAACACAATGACTGACAAGGAGTTTTTTCAGCGACTTCATTGCCTCTTCTGCTTTCGCTTCCTGCAAGTAACCGAAGAAGGCATTGAGAGTTAGCGCAAATACGATGAAAATCGGTGTACCGATTTCTTCTGGCTCAAAGATAGTCGCAATAAGTGCAGCCACTAGTAACAAGTAGACCATCGGATCTTGAAATTGTGCAAGGAACTTTTTCCAGGCAGGGATTGGTGGCTTCTCATCCAGCTTATTCAACCCATATTTTTCACGGCGCGAAAGAACCTCGTCTGTCGTCAATCCAGCCTCATGAGTTTCCAATGTTTCCATAACTTCGTCACTAGATAGGGCATGCCAATCGGCATCCGGGTGATTACTCGACTGAGCATCCGCTGACATAGTAACACTGACTCGTGGAATGTTATTGCTTATGATTGTCATGTTCTAGGTCCCTGTAGGGACCTGAACATTTTCTGTATACACCACCGGTTATTTGACAATGTAAATGGAAGTCGACAGTTTGTGTCGGTTGCACATTCGCCCTATGTTGCTGCGGAGAGCAATATTGCGGAATTGACTGTGCGCGCCATCGTTCTAGGCCTTATTCTAGGCGCTCTGATGACGGCAGCCAATACATATCTTGGATTGTACATGGGAATGACTGTGTCAGCATCTATTCCAGCTGCAGTCATGTCGATGCTGCTGCTTCGTTTATTGAAATTCAAAGATGTCACTATTTTGGAAAACAATGTTGTCCAAACAATGACGTCGGCTGGCGAATCATTGGCGGCTGGAATTATCTTTACAATGCCCGCATTATTGGTGATGGGATTCGCAGACGAAATGAATTTTGTTACCGTGTTTTGCGTAGCGATTTTGGGTGGTGTTCTTGGTACAATTTTTACAATTGCATTACGGCGTGTTTTCATCGTAGAAGAAGCATTATTGTATCCAGAAGGAATTGCGTGTGAAGAGGTCCTTGTTGCAGGTGAAAAAGGAGGTTCCTCACTGATTGTTATTCTCTATGCTCTTGGACTTGGAGCCATCTATGGATGGTTCGTCAAGGGTTTTGAAATCGCTGAGGCTAAGGTAATGTTTGGTGTAGATATGATGGGTACGCGCCTGTATGCCGCGTCAGATTTGTCGTTGGCACTACTATCTGTTGGATACATCGTGGGCCTGAGAATTGCTTCGTATATCTTCACGGGTGCGATTATGGGTGTTGTGTTGATTACCCCAATTTATGGTTTGGTGCATGGCTGGCCTAGTGGCGGCATGGACGTTGCACATAGTGCGCATCAACTTTGGATAGATCATGTACGATTTGTCGGTGTTGGATGTATGGTTGTCGGTGGTTTGTGGACTCTTTGGTCAATGAGAAAAACCATCATGACTGGTGTTAGTAGAGTATTCGGAGCTCAAATTGGAGATTCAGTTGATGGGATGCCTCGAACGGAGCAAGACCTACCAATGAAGAAAATGATGCCAGTTCTAATCACCATAGTGTGCCTTACTTTCGTATTTTACACATGGAGGTTAAGCCAGCAAGGTGCAACTTTGACTGAAGCGGCGATTTTAGGAGCGGTTGGTTCACTATTTCTTGCCGTTACGGCCTTCTTTTTCTCAGCAGTTGCAGGATATATTGCAGGTGTGGTAGGTTCCAGTAACTCCCCCGTTTCAGGTATGACAATTGCAACCCTGATGGGTACGGCATTGCTCGTAATCATCGTTGGCGACTTGGTATTAGGAATGGAGCAAGAAGAACTCATGTTTGCAACCCTGATTATTTCAAGTGTTGTTGCCGTAAATGCTGCAATTGCTGGCGATGTAATGCAGGATTTGAAGACAGGACACCTAGTTGGCGCTACGCCTTGGAAACAACAAATTGCTGAAATTGTAGGAGTAATTACAGGGGCCGTGATGGCCCCACTTACATTGGTCGTACTAAATGATGCATACAGAATCACCAATACCTACTGTGAGGCGAATCCAATCAAGTTCTATGCTGATGGTTCAGCGAATTGTAGTTCGGCTTTAGATGCCCCGCAGGCCGAAATTATTGGAACTTTGATCCAAGGTATTTTTGGAGGCACTGTGAATTTCCCCATGTTGGGATTGGGTGTACTGATTGCAGTTCTAATTATCTGGAAAAACCTCCCTGTGATGTCTGTTGCAATCGGTATGTATCTGCCATTCTACCTTTCTGCAACAATTTTTACTGGAGGATTGCTTAGTCACTTTGTTTTGCGGACAGTGCATTTGAGAATAGATGGCACCCTTACGGGCGAGCCGTCGCAGGAAGCATCCGACAAAGCAACTGATGTCTCCAAACGAGGTTTACTCTTATCTGCAGGTATGATTGCGGGTGAGGCACTCATGGGAGTTGTAGTAGCCATGTTCATTGTTTTGGCAAATCTCGTCAAGCCATTCCGGGCACCTGCTGAATGGTTTTGTAGCCAGTCATATTCTGACTTGGAATCTGGTCACTCAATTTGCACTGAACGAGTGATTGGCACATTACCAACTTGGCTATCGATTCTATTCTTTGCTTGGTTCTTCATTGTCTTCACTTATTTGGCTACGAGAGGTATGCCCAAGTCAAAGAATCGTCGCGGAAATATCCTGATTGACTGGGTCGCTATTTTGATTGATGGAATCCGGCGATTTTTTATCGCAATTAAGCCACCATCCTCAGGAAATATGCAACGATACGAGCGGTAACGCTCAAAGACCTTCGTTAGAAGGTTAGGGCGATAGTATGCAGCGTGGCATGGGGTTAGGGGTTACTGAACTCGAACACATGGCTAAGCGCTGTAGGCGAAACATCGTAAAAATGGTGTATAATGCCAAAGCAGGTCACCCAGGAGGCAGCCTCAGCGCAATTGACATGCTAACGGCATTGTATGGTCATAGGTTACGTGTAAATCCAGATCAACCTGATTGGGGGGACAGAGACAGATTCATCATGAGTAAAGGCCATGCCAGCCCAGGAGTTTACGCAGTTTTGCATGAGCGAGGATTTCTGAGCGAATCAGATTTGCAGACATTTCGAAAGTTGGGGGGCCCGTGTCAGGGACATGTTGACATGAAGTGGTGCCCCGGTGTTGATTTCAGCGCAGGAAGCTTGGGCATGGGCTTGTCATTCGGAATAGGATGTTCTTTAGCTGCAACACTAGATGGTAGTGAGCGCACAGCTTGGGTAATGCTTGGAGATGGCGAATTACAAGAAGGTCAGATTTGGGAAGCGGTTATGGCGGCCGTGCATCATGAAGTTGGAAATGTTAAGGTCATCGTCGACAGAAATGGTATTCAGAATGATGATTTTTGTGAGTCTCAAATGCGCATGTTCGATGTGAGTGAAAAATTCGCCTCATTTGGTTGGGCAGTGATGGAAATCGATGGCCATAATATGTGTGAAATCGTTAGTGCAATTGATTGGGCTGACCAAGTTACTGATGGACCAGCATGTATCGTAATGCACACCGTAAAGGGCAAGGGCGTTTCTTTCATGGAAAATAATCCTAAATTCCATGGTGCTGCACCTTCTGATCAACAGTTTGAATTGGCGATGGAGGAATTACAATGAGTGCTCCAAGTGGTGGTGGTGCTAGCCGTGATGGATACGGTGCTGCTTTGCTTGAAATGCTAGATGATGACAAGGTCGTTGTCCTAGAGGCTGATTTAGGCAAGTCCACAAAATCATGCTTATTTCGGGCCGAAAAACCATCCCACACAGTCAGTCTAGGTATTGCGGAGCAAAATATGATGCTGGTAGCGGCAGGAATGGCTACTTCTGGATATGTCCCCTTCGCGTCTACATTTGCGATTTTCAGTGAGCGGGGATTTGAACAAGTCCGCAATGGAATCGCTAGACCAAATATCGTAGTCCATCTCTGTGGCAGTCATGGTGGGATCCACACGGGCACAGATGGTTCCAGTGCCCAATCAATTGAGGATCTTGCTATTTACCGAACTTTGCCAAATATGGCTGTCATTCATCCTTCAGATGATATTTCTGCTAAGGAGTTGACATTACAATTGCGAGACTATCCCTCACCATCATACATGCGAACGGCACGTAATAAAGTACCACGCTCATATTCTGAATCTACTGCTAATCAACTGAAAATCGGTAAGGGATTCACGCATCGAAAAGGCTCAGATGTGGCGATTATTGCTTGTGGTGTGCTACTTAACGAGGCACTGGAAGCCAGTGAAGAATTGCGTACTCAGGGAATTCATGCTACCGTTGTAGACATGCACACAATCAAACCACTTGACGAATCATTGTTGGATCAAATCATCGAATCATGTGGTGCTATTGTTACTGCAGAGGACCACTCTGTGATTGGGGGGCTGGGAAGTGCTGTTGCTGAGTATGTGGTGTCTAAATCACCAATCCCAATCGAAATGATTGGTGTGCAAGATAGGTTTGGGGAATCTGGCGGTAGTGACGAATTGCTCGAATTATTAGGCCTAAAGTCAACCAATATCATACAGGCTGCCAAGAGGGTTATCGAAAGAAAATAACTGAATTTTACCCAATATGCCATCCATAGCCTTGATGAAGAGGGGGGTTCACGCAGGCTTGGAGGGGAACGCTTGAGCGACGGCAATAATCGACTCAAGGAATTGTTGGATGGTAAATTATCACCGCAAGAAATTGCGGATGATCCCATGCTTGCAAGTCTAGCAGAGCGAATTTATGGTGCAGATTTCATCGAGCACATCGGTATTTCCAGAGGGGAAACGAAACGAGCCCTTGCTGAACAATTCACAGAAATCGATGGAGAAGATTTGTTGATTGAAGATATTCCAGAAGTTGCACTTCCACTACCTGATGACATGCCGTTTGACCCACCCACCAATGATCTCTCTGGTGATTCGGAATCAAAAAACCGTTCTAAGATTCCATTTGCACTAGGCTCTGTTGGCCTTTTGGCTGGTATTGCCAATCTATTTGGGGCCCTATCCGTACTTGGTGGAAGTTGTACAGGTGGAGGTTGTCCATCAGATGGCCATACTAGATTAAACTGGGCCAGTATTGGCAATATCGATTCTGGTTGGGGTTGGTCACCGAGCATCCTAGACGGAAGTTACGGTACTCCAGACATTGTACTTATCGTGGCATGTGGGTTACTATTCGTCAAAGGCCTACTGCGTAAGTGATCCTAGCATCAATACATACGCGCAATATGCTGGCGTCGTCGTGTAGTTTTACCGGAAATAATGCATGTTTGATCTTCATCAAATGGCTCCATTGCATCACCTAATATCGCAAGACCTGTTGATTTCTCCAGTTTTTCTGCATCAGCATCAGAGCCATCGAAAGCAATTTCGTAAATCTGCCCATCGACTATATCTTGATCTAAGGATTGTAATCTCTTAACGCATTCACTGACGTGTGTTTGACTGCGACTTTGCAAATCATCATGTATAATCTCCAACTGCTTACGAACTGAATTTGCAATATCATCCAGAGGTATAGGCTCCTTACCGCCCGTTCTTCTTGCTGCAAAGGCATTGCCATTTTCAACATCACGCGGTCCGATTTCGAGACGCAATGGGACTCCCTTGATTTCCCAATCCCAGTATTTCTGACCCGGGCGTAGATCTCTATTGTCTATCTTAACCCGGTAGCCAGATTTTCTCAATTCTTCTGCTGCTGCGTTAACTGCAGGAATTACAGCATCGCTTTTGTGTGAAGCTACTGGCATCATCACGATTTGAATGGGTGCAATATCTGGTGGGAAAATCAAACCATTGTCATCACCATGCATCCCTACAACGGCACCTAACAGGCGTTCGGACATACCGTAGGTTGTTTGATGGCAATATTGAGTCTCGCCAGTATCATCTTGATAGGTAATGTCGAATGCTTTAGCCCACTGATCTTTGTAATGGTGACATGATGCAACTTGTAGTGTCCTACCGTTTGGCATGATGACATCGATGGCAATTGTGTACCATGCACCGGGAAATGTATCCCAAACAGGCCTCTTTGAGATAATGACTGGTAAACACATGGATTCCATCAGCCGTCGTACAATTTCCAGATCTTCGTCGATTTGCCTTGATGCACATTCTTCGTCCGCATGTGCAGTATGGGCTTCAAAGAAGTGGATCTCTCTCACACGGATAAAAGAGCGAGTCTGTTTGGTTTCATATCGGAACGTATTGACGATTTGATATGTTTTTAGTGGTAAATCAACATGACTCCGAATCCAAAGTGGGAACATCGTATACATTGCAGTTTCACTTGTAGGTCTCAAGAACATGGGCACATCAAGGTCATTTTCGCCTGCATGTTTTACCCAGTAAACTTCCTTCTTGAAGCCAGCCTCCTCCTCTTCAACACGCAATTCGCTAGGGTCAACTCCTTCTTCACGTGCACGTTTCAATAAAGACACTAGGCGATTTTCTTTCTCAAGCAGATCTTCGGGAATCAGCAATGGAAATCGGACTTCTTCGTGATTGGTTCGTTCCATTTCACTGTGAGTAAGAGCATCGATGCACCTCATTGCCTTCCAGCCATATGGGCGCCAAACGTCCATTCCTTTGATTGGATAGCGCTTATCGACAAGTTCAGCGATTTCCACAATTGCTGGGTACCATGCATTGAAGTCTGACTTGGGAGGGATGCCCCGCTTAGCCTTACCATGGTCTGCCATGAACCGTGTCGTCAATGTCCTCTGCTTGAATGTGACGCCCTATCGAGGTATTATCTCGTTAAAACTGACAAAATTGATTCACAGACGGAATTCATATTTTCCAATGGTGTAATACCATCTTTGGTTACAATATATGCTCGTGGATTCTGCTCATCATTCATTTCTTCCATCAAGTTTGCAATAGTGGCGTCGACTCCATACGTTTCTATTTGCTTGAGCGACCTTTCATGCAACGTTTCAATTGAAACCTTGGTTTCCAGTTTGAACCCAATTCTAATCGTGTTTTTCGTCATTTCAGATAATTCCTGGATATGCTTTGGACCTGGATTCAGTACCAACTTCCATTCTGCATCTCCGCTTGCTTTCTTACCCTCAATTTCATTCGGGATATAGTCCAGAACCGCTGCAGCATGTACCCATCCGTCTGGAGGTCCCACATGAAGAGTTGACTCAATACGACCTGCAAGTTCGAGACAAGCCTCAAGCATTTCATCGGGGCTACCTGCTCTGACCACAGCAGGCAAATCGAAACTCGG
>DAVT01000123.1 GCA_002505685.1 Euryarchaeota archaeon UBA501
CCAAGAGTTACATCTACCCGTTGCAACATGGTTGCATCGTCTCCGATTGCAATTTGGGTTACTAGAATTCGATCCACACCATCAGGAACCAGCATGCCACCATCCAAGGAAGAACCGATGACTCGAGTCTGATAACGATAGGTGATATCCAAATCTGAAACCCGAATTCTTCCGGGGCTTCCAGCTCGAATCGTGAACGTGATGTTGACTGTGCCGTCTCCGTTCTGTGGGATTTCGTCATTAAGAGCGTCAACCAAACTTTGCCCACTGACTACGATAGGGTCCTGGAGACCTCCAGACCCAGTGTATTCATCTTGGCCATCGTCTCCAATATCAATACGAACTGCACTGGGATACCCCTCCTCATAGTGTAGAGTGAAATCATCAACCGATGGACTCACTGTTGAATCATTTGTATCCAACGCGATTTTGTAAACTAACTGATTTCCGACACTTGTGCCCCAATCAATTTCTACATCATTTTCTGCTAACAACCAATTTTGACCATTATCATTGGAGACCAAAACAGAAACCCCTGTATCCGAAGGGGTTACATCAGTCCATGTGGCTCGCATTTTACCTACTTGTGTCCCCGTCAATAGTGTTGGAGATGTCCATTCTCCAGCAGATTCGTATTCACTAGCATAGTCGATGGAAACCCACCATGAAACTGCGGTAGTCCCTACCAATTGGACCTTCCATTTCAGTTCGGTTCCTGGGTAATCAAAGTGTACAGTTTCGTTGTTTGTCACCGTCACCCAATGCGTGCCGCCATCAGCACTGATCCAATACTCAACCCGATCTCCAGCCGCACTTGTCGTCCAAGATACCTCCATATTTGCAGCAACAATTTCTTCATCGACATCCATCGTTTCACTGACCCATATGGACGTGCCCGGTTGCGCTGTAATGAGATAGGGAATTCCACTACCAAACTCTCTGTAGCGTTGTCCCTGCGTCCATGAATAATGATCGAGTGTGTTTAATCGCTGACCATCATATTGCAATCCATATCCATTTTGAGATATTGAGGTTGTTCCGGTCTGTTTTGTCAAAACACTTCCCGGCTCCCCAGTGATTGCAAAACATTCGAGGTTGTCTGAACTCCATGTTTGATACGTTCTGAACCAAATCAGGTTGTCATGTACTGACATCCCCCGAACTTGGCCTGAAGACATGAAATATGTGTAGTAATCTGTGTTGTTTCGCTCAAAACTACCGGCGCCATCAAACTCGTACTGGATGATTGATTTCCGAACCCCATGATTGACCCATACGCTATCTCGTGTGCGGTCATACGAAATCGCGGTGAAGTCCCCATATCCACCACTACTAACATCGTACGAGGATATGCACTTCCAAGCTAGAGGATGCCGAATATCCCACTCGACAATTTTGTTGTATTGGGCTCCATTTTGGCCACGCCATGAGGAAATGATCCCAAATACACGCTCATCATCGGTCACGGCCCAATCTCTCCATCCGTAGGCTGAGTACGTATTGGGGATACTGGGGACAGAACAACTGCCTATGTCCAAATCCGGCCTGAGTGGTTGGTTGTTTGGACCTGTTGTCATTTGTGTTCCGTTATTGGGGAAGAGTACTTTCACTGTGTTTTTCACTGTATTTGAGTCCCATGTTGAAGCGAAAATCATGTCTCGGTAAACAAATGCTGCACCATTGTAAGTGGCCATTGTTCCAGAGGGTAGAGAAATCTGTGAACTAAATCTATTCTCACTCACATTGGTTGTGTGAGGCTGACGAATGGCATACGAGGTATTATCATACCATGCAGATGAACTAGCAGGAGATGATTCCAAATCATGAGATTCGAACCAGTTTTGACTATCTTTCATTGAAAGTGTGACTGAATCCCCTTGGCTGTCAACATAATCCGCTTGCCCCTCACTCCAATCTGCTCTAGAAGTGTCTGTGATGCTATTCCAACCTGTAGCTGATGCTCCAGAAATCGTCAACTCCGCCCCTGTAACTTCTGCACCGATGGGCATGGCGACCTGTACGTTCCGAGCGGGAGTTCCTGACTGATAGATTGCAATCGCTTCTGAGGAACCATCGGCAAACGTGTACAGATGTCGCGCACCAGCACTGCTTGAGTCCACTTCTTCCACAACCAATACCGATTGTGGTTGTGAATCAATGCCAGCAGCAAACAGTGAGGCGAGGAACAATCCAACCAAGAAAAGACTCTTGGAAGCAGTTGAGAATCGCGTCATGCCTAGGCTCCCCAAGGTTCTGACACAGGGTATGGTGTATCAAACCATTCCCTACGGGTCTGGCCCCTACGGGGCCGGACCCGGTGCGTATCAACTGGTTGTTCTGTCGTCATATCTTATGGGTGAACCACCATTTCCTCGTATACCATCGACCATGTCGTCATCAATTTCGAACCAGTCGTTTATCCAATCACCATCAGTGTCATAGTTGGTCGGATCTGTACCATCTGCGATATTGTCTCCATCGATGTCTAGATGCCACCAACCCCAGACGAATTCACCTTGGCCGATGTTGGGGAATCGATCAAATGAACCCCATCTTCGATCCCAATCATCTGTCCAGTCACCACGACAGATGTCAACGTCGTCAGTCGAATCAAGGACCATGTAATCATCATCATTATCGAAAACAATGTGTGCATACAAATCATCGGTTTGGTTAATCCGGTACATTCTGAAATAATTGGCGTAAATATCGTTGGGTGTATCGGTTTGTAGTAGGTAACCTCGTAATTGCCACCATTCAGTCACCTGTTCCCCATTGTATAACAATGGGGTGCCTCGAACCTGTGTGGCACTCGACAATGTTGTATTGCCGTAGAATTCTTGGAAATTGTTGTATGGAATGTAGATACAAGTTGGGCCCGAACAATCCCAACCACCATCATTGTCTGGATCCTCGGTAGCATCCGAAGAATCTCGAGGGTCGAAGGTCGCCCAAGTCCATTCCATGTTAGGTCGACCTAGATCCATTCCAGAAACATTCAGCGGTTTGTTTGTCGCTCCGAATTCTTCCCAAACAACTTGGATGTGCATGAAAGAAGACCAGTTGTCATTCGATTCGTTCCATCCTCTGTCGTGTTCCCACCAATCAGGCAACATGTCCCCATCCGTGTCATCGTCAATCGGGTTGGTTCCAAACTTGTACACCTCACGCCCATCAGTCAGTGACCACGAGTAATCATAGGCTGTTGTTACGCCGTTTGATTCTTCACGTACCTTCTGAATTGCATCGCCGTCAGTATCATTTGAAATTGGTAAAGTACCCGCGTTCCATTCCTGAATATTGGTGAAAAACAGTGGGCTATTTCCAGGGGAAATTTGCTCTGAAGAATCATATGGGCTGAATGTCCTAGAGTCCCATGCACCTTGAATCGCAGGCATGTCACCAGATGTTCGGTCATACCAACCATCTGCATCCGGATCGTAATTGGCATCAAGGGGATTCACTGGATTGAGGCTCCATCGCCAACTGTTTACGGGAAGGGTTTCTGTGAAAATGGAGTAACAGAATTCCCACCCGTCAGGCATACTATCTCCATCAGAATCTGGGTGTGTAGGATCTGAGATTCCTGAAAGACTCAAATTCCAATTATCGAAATAGGCTTCATTGATTCTGACCATTCGTTCACTACTCATCACATCTTTTGCAATGAATAAATCATACAGGACCCCTTGAGCTTGCATCTCGTCCATACCTAATTCTTCTTGGTGGGCTGCAATCATATCCTCGCCATAACTGAATAGTCCCAATTCAGGTGGTACTGTAAATCGTTCAGTGAATTTACCGTAAATCCTCGCTTGATACTCTGCTAAGTTGTCGTATGATTCATTCTCATCAATTACGCCATCTCCGTTACAGTCCCACGAATCATTATCGGAATCAAAATCTACATCGGCTGCTGTAAGTGGATTCATTTCCCACTGATTGCCATCCAAATCCCATTCGGTAAACCAATACTCATATCCATCAATCATTTGATCGCTATCAGAATCATTGTTTGTAGGATCTGTGATTCCAATAATGGTTGAAAGAAGGGGTGCAGGGGGTAGAGCAGGATTGTTGCGCCAATCAAGATACTGTTGCGAGGCAATCATTGCACGATTTCCCTTCGCAAACAACATCGAGTTAATGCGTTGCAAAAATGCATTCTCGTTCTGTGCGATCGCCTCTTCCCACATTCGAGGGGCGTCGGGTGGTGAAAGACCTCCGTTAACGGGATTTTGAACTGTCAAATTGAGTTCCTGTAAGTCGGTTAGCGCATCGCGATCTGCATCATAATGTCCGTCGCCAGCGACTAGTGGATTCAGAGTCCAAACCTCATCTGTACCATTCCATTGTGTAAAGAGTAGTTCGATTCCATCAAGCATACCATCGCCATCGGTATCAGGATTATTTGGATCACAAGTGCGTCCCGACAATGCGATTTGTTCGGGCGAAACAAAAGCTCCGAAGGAAATCATTGATCCCGCTTCACTCCAAATCTGTATGGAGGCGACATTTCCAACCCCGAAAACGAAGTATTGAGGGCTTGTTTGTTCAGGATTTGTCTCAGAATAATTGGCATCAATCGAGTTGTATTCTTCCCAATTGGTCATGCCATCGCCATCGGGATCTCCAAGCGAATCAAGTTCACTAACTGGGTTCAGTGACCATGATTCTTCGTAGACATTCCAGCGGGCGAAGTAAACTTCCCATCCATCTGGCATACCATCTCCATCAGTGTCACCGTTGAGAGGGTCACTACTTCCTTGGTCTGCTGTTGGCGCACTAGGCTGATCCTGAATCACTTCATCTGTCGCAAAGAATCCGAATGCCTCCGTTGCTGAACCGTTCCATGATTCGTTGAACAGTGATGTAGAGATAGGAAGTGAGTTTCCTTCTTGATCCACGTCACCAATCATGATGAGTGAAGAAATGTGGTACTCCATCCAATTCGTGTACATCTCATTGGGTTGCAACTCCCCATCATGGTTAGCATCATATCCATCTCCATCGGGATTTTTCTCGGCATCAGAACCATTCAGTGGGTTGATTCCTTGCTGAGAGGTGGGCCAAGTGCACTGGTAACGTGCTTCCCAACCATCCGGTAAACCATCCCCATCAGAATCGGCAAGATTTGGGTCTGTATCGACCCATCCGGCAGCACCGTCAGATGTTTCGTTATGTGTGCTCAATCCTTGTTCAAGAACCAACAGGCGAATTTGTTGCCATTGGTATTCACACAAATTTGTCAGCCCATCGTTGTCAGCGTCTTCATACGCATCGGAAGGATCTGTCGGATCGAGTGACCAATCATTACCACCATGGAATGTTTGTCCTATCCAACGGCGGTACTGTATTTCCCAACCATCAGGCATACCATCTTGATCTGTATCTACATTGGTCGGGTCAATGGTACGATCAGTCGCCCCTCCCGAACCTGAATCTGACCATCCTGTGATGTAGGTCGTGCGAGCAGCTTGCCCAGTTTCCTCGTCACAAACATATCCACCATTCAGATAGTGACATGTAAAATTAGTCCGTTCTAGGAAAAAGCCCCAATACTCTTCGCCATCAAATAATCCGTCTCCATCCGTATCGGCCAACTGTGGATCAGTGGTATTCCACCCTTGTTCGGTTGAAGAAACAAATCTGAATTCATCCAGATTCGACCAACTGCGGTCAAAATAGTCGTCATCATCAGGGTTGAAATTCACGCCATCCGCATCAGGGTCATCATCCCGGTCAAATGGATTGGTAGGGTCTAGCCCGTTGACAAATTCCCAACCGTCGGGCATTCCATCTGAATCAGAGTCATTGGAAAGGGGGTCAATCAAAACCATGTTCGCATAGACTCCTGGGTCCAGGGCTGCGAAAATGTGCGGTTGACCGTCGATTTCTAGAACCGTCATGTCAACAACACGGCCAGGAATACGAGTGTGATCTGGTTCCACACCTGATGAACGGACATGATTTGCATCTAGAGCCCATGTTCCCCATTGAGAACCGATAATCACTTCTTCTCCAAGCGGTAAAATTGACAGGATATTATTGGCGGTTAATTCTTCTTCGTTGATCATTCGATCATAAGTAAATGCACCCAACGGTTCCGATGGACCTCGCACCAAATCAAACTGATGTGTCCCTCCTCTTGTGCCGACCCAGAGGGTTTGCGGGCTGGTAATATCGCCTTCCGCATCCCGCGGTCCGTCAACCACTAGAGATTGGACGCGTGCAGCTAAGGCTGAATCGATGGCGTCTGCTGCCCTAACATACTGTTCGGCATTGGTGGTGTTGAAAATCCATGTTGAATCAAATCCGCCAGCAAAGTCAGTGCTATTAGCCATCAACAACCCACGGTCGGTGCCCACAAAGAGGCGACCGCCCTCACTGGGAAGTACAACATGGGCTGCAGCCTCTACAGTTGTGTTTTCCTGAATTTGTAACGCTTCAGTAAGTGGCATTACACCTGCCAAAACGCCAATCAAGCCCTCTGAGTCAAGTGCAAATCTCCACACTTGCTGGTCTTCACCAAACCCAAGGAAATCAATTTGACCACCGCTTCCTGTTTGCAGTGGGGTCAACATTTCGATTGAAGATGACAAATCGTTCACATCAAGAATCGAGCCGATCTGACCGTCTTCATCCAAAGAAATCGTCATCAGACCATTGGAAGTAGATAGCAGAAGAACTCCATCTGAACTTCCGTCTGGCCAGAGGAACATATCCAACAGATGCACACCAGAGGGCAACTCAAAGTGATTGGAGTCATTGGTTGATGGACTCAGGACTGTTATTCCACGCATCGTACCAACGTACACCAGTCCATGAACGTCATCAGAAAAAATCGAGTTGGCATTGTGGTGTAACAAACTGGGAGTGGTTCCTTGGTCATAGGCAGTTACAGTTTGACCTGCTGAGCCACCGACAACATGCTTGACACCTGCAGTAACCCAATTGTCCTCGTCCAAATAGACCATGTATTCCTCAAGATTGCTGAATGCTTCCCCTAGATCTAAAGTCGCAGCAGAGGTATCAGGAGAAATTGCACCATCCCGGTTTGTATCCCATCCATCGATGTCGCTATCGATTAGAGCATCACTGCTATTCAATGGATCTAGTTGGAAATAGATTTCCCATCCATCGATGATCCCGTCGCCCTTCTGAGTTTGACTTAATGCCTGACCTGGGTTCCCAACCCAGCGATAATAATCCGTATCATTATCCAGCGGATCCGTACCCAACCATCCGTCATCTCCAGTTGGACGAGTTTCCTCGGTTCTGCATGGGTCAATCAAGTGAGTGATTTCTCCCGCACAACGCAGACCATCAAACTCAGTTACCCAAGTCTCAGGAGCACCGTACAGATACTCCTCTGCATTCGTGTAGTATTCATGGGGTTCAATTGTGCCGTCCCGATCCACATCGAAACCATCTCCACAACCTAAAGTCAAGTCGCGGCAACGGTCACTGTCAAGTTGGCCATCAGTACTATTGAGGGGGTCGAATGCCAAACAATTCCAAACACTAGATTCGTTGATGTATCCTGTTTGAGACATGCACATTGCGACCTCGTAGCCATCAGGGAGACCATCCCCGTCCGTATCTCCTGAACGGGGATCAAGGTACCACCGAACACCCGTTTCTGATGCCTCTGGAGGCTTGCCGGGTAGGCCAGTACGGTTGTTTGTGAAGCAGGAATCCATGTCATATGGCCAGCAATACTCCATCAATGCTGTAAGTCCGTCATAATCATGGTCACTCTGGTTATCGGTTCCGTTATCTGCATCCAATCCAGGAATTGTACGAGAACGATCGCCCAAGTCGATGAGAACCGGTTCGCTGAACGCCTCTTCATGCAAATCAGGCATGCCATCTTTATCGCGGTCAGTGATGGGGGGGCCTTCGCCAGTTGTATCCCCCGGATGAATGGACTGAACGGGACTGTTGGGCCGAATTTGGCTGACGAACAACATCGATCCAAGCAGTAGGAGGGTTATCAAAAGCGCTGTTTGTTTACGACGCATGGTCTCACCTGTGGGTTACACCCACAGAGCCATCCCTGCTCTCACGCTTATGATGCTGATGGAGCGTCGTTCGGACGGAACTTCAGCAATATTAGCAGCGAAAATGGGTGAAAAGAAATTTTTTCAGCGTGAAAAGTTTCTGTTTGGCGGTTGAAAAAAGGTCCGAAAAATGATGCACGCGGGATGGTGTGAGCGCTTCATTCAAAGGGTGTATAGTCCCCCGAGAAAAAGTTCGTTATGTCGATGGAGATAACTCATCTCGGTTCGGGCAGCCGCGGCAATGCTACGTTGTTGCAAACGGACGAAGCAAAGGTGCTCATCGATTGTGGATTTAGCGGTCGCCAAATGGAGCGGAGATTGGGGCAAATTGGAGTCGACCCAAAAAGCGTGGATTCAATCATTCTAAGCCACCACCATACAGACCACGTCCAGGGGGCCGAAATCTTTCACAAGCGGCATGGCGCCAAATTGTTCGCTAACTTCACCACTTGCGCGAATTTGGGTTTTGATCCAGTCAACCAATGCCGAATTTTCGAGTCCCTAGAACGTGTTCAGGTAGCACCGGGCATTTCGGTACTACCAGTACCAGTTCCACATGATGGGGCAGAAAATGTCGGTTTTATCATCAACTCTGGAACAAATCAACGAGCGGCTGTCGTAACCGATTTGGGGGAGCCAACGGATGAGTTGATTCAACATTTGAAGGGGTGTGCTCACATCTCTATCGAAGCAAATTATGATGCCAAAAAATTGGCGTTGGGACCCTACCCCCCGAGTCTAAAAGCGCGTATTTCAGGGCGTGGCGGACACCTTTCAAATCAGCAAACTGCGGATTTACTCGCGGAAATTTTGGGGCCCGAAACCCACAGTGTAGTTCTGTGCCACCTGTCATCGAAAAACAATGCTCCGCATCTGGCTGAAAGTGAAGCTCTATTCCGGATTGAAGATTGGTCTGGTGACCTACGAGTTTCAACCCAAGACGGGCCGGAATTCAGCCACTGGGTTGGGCAGAGTCAGGCACAGATTATTTCCCACTGAAATCTTCACCTCAGTATGAGGTGAAATCCCAATGGCTAAGAACATACGGCCCCATCCCCGACCATGCGCCCCTCCTCTGCCACATGGCAATCGGCGGAAGAACGGGCGGTTTCAGAAATCATGGGGGTAACCATGCTTCTGGCCATGGTCATCTCAACCATGGCAGGGGTTGTGGTCGTAATGCAGCCCTTCATGGAGGACCTTACCGACAATCGAGATTGGGCGGCTGGCAGTGTTGCTGCAACCCAATTCAATGACCGGATTATGGTGGCTGCAGAATCTCCAGAAGGTACTGGTATTGTCATCAATAGCCAACATGTTTCTGACACAATTAAGCCGCTACGAAATGCTGAGATTTGGCAAATTAGTGCGGACTTGTATGGCCAGGATAGAATCACTGTGACCTTGGAAAATGGACTATTCAACGTATCATCGCTGAATGGGACTGCAACGGCTGTCGAGATTCGAACAGTGTCGGGCACAGAAACATGGCAACTTCAGGATGGCATGGGGGAAAATACGACTCAATTGAGTATGCAAGATTGGATGGTACTCGATGTTATGGACTCCGAAAATCGGCTGATTCATCGATGGGTTCAGGTCCCATTAGATGGGATTCAACTTCGCACACCGCTGACCGAAGGATCATTTCAGGTCAATTTGGTCAATGGCGCCAGAATAGAACAACTTCCGAATCAACCGATTGAAGTTCAAAGTTACCCTCGACTCGATTACGAGCAAACTCTAGAAGGGGGGCTGCGAGTCAGTATTGTCCTCATCGATATCGAAATTTCAGGATTTGAGCGCAGTACTGAGCAATCGCTGGATGTCGAGAGTAGGGGGGCCTTGTTGTTCTTTGAACACGAAGCCCGTAATCTGAAAATAATGCCTGAGTTTACTGGTGTCGACAATCCTGAGTCGCGGTATCTGCGGCATTGGACCGATGCTTACGACTTGCATCGAGCGACTGGTGAATCTTCGGATTACGTAGGATTCGGACCCAATGGACGAGTGTCCGGGGCAGAAGGTATGACACTTCACCCCAATTCAGTCGGGTTTCATCTTGACGTGATTTTACAACAGGTGGTGGTTCAATGATTCGTCGAGAGCGTGATGAAGAGGCGGTTTCTGCTGCCATCGCCACTGTTCTTCTCTTTGCTGGTGTCATCTCAATCATCTCAGGTATGATGGTTACAGTAATTCCCGTCATCGACGAATTACACGGTGCAGTGGAGCGAGAGAATATGGTGGGTCAGATGGATGATTACGCCGTGGAAACGAGTCGCTTGAGTGAATCTGGAACGCCAGGAGATGCTGCGACGATGAACATTCGACCACATACTGGCACCCTTTCGTGGGAACTTTTGCAAGGTGGAACGTGGTATTCAGCTACACACCAACCAGACAGTAGTTTCCGATTAGAAGGGGTGCTTGATTTGGATGAAAATATGCGCCTAAGGCATGCTGAACATCACATTGAATCTATTTGTGCAACAGATTTGCATGCCTCAGCAGAATCACTTCATCATTACAGGATTCCAATGCTGAATGGTACAATCACATCTACCCCCATCAATGCACTGACCACACTGTTGGGTTCAAATCAATTCAGTATAGAACAAAATGGAGAGAGTACTCATTTCACAATGCAAACTGATGAGGTTTGGACGACGGAAGTTCAGACAACCCAAGGGGAATCTTGGATTCACAGTGAAATGCCACAAAGAGTTGTGATGTGGAGGGGAAATGGTGGTGCTTTCCTAGCCACCCCTGACCAACCCATACCAGGTACTGAAGAGGGGCGAAGTTGGACCATCCCTTTGACTCCGAATTCGCATGCCATCCATATCGAGGCGGATTCCCCATTCACTCTCGAATGGAAGACTGATTCGCAAAGTGGAAGTGGTACCTCATCATCGATTTCAGTTTCTCAGACCCCCACTGCCGAACAGGAGCAGATACATATCTGGGAAGGAGAGATCCAAACAAGTCAGGCCGAGAAACTTACTCTTCGCACATCCGCAAATGCCCGTTTAATTCTACACTGGGGCGATGCTTTGGAGCTTGATGGTTCGGGACCTGGTGCCATTCCTTGGTTGGACAGAGGCGGCGCAGCAACTGGCGTTCATTTCAGACCACCTGCGATGGATGGCTCGATTTTAATCCATAATCCAAACGTCGACGCAACAACTGCAAAGATCAACGACTTATTCCATTCAATTGGGAGTCAATCGAGTATTCGTCTACCTTGGAATGTAAATTCCATGTCCTGGATTGAAGGTTCAGATCCAATCCAAGTTGAATGGTTACTTGATGCGCAAACAGTGGGTGAAACCGCCGCACATTCAACTGGATGGCGCCCAGGAAGTTTGGCTTTAATGCCTGCATCTGATACCGGCCGAATGTCGGGTGGAGATTGGAATTTCCAAGTCCCCGCCAGTGGAGGAGATTCAGAAACTCCGACAATGGGGGCCACACAAGTAGCGCTACAATCTGCTGGGCCGTCTGCATCTTGGTTTACCAGTTCAATGAGTGGTCAGATAGATCATAGCAATCCTGCCACCGCATATCAGGTGAATGGAAGTCACACTGGGCATTGGTCAATGGAAACAAGCGAAGGAGCCCTTCGAATCTATGTTGCAACTGGAGATGATGGGGCCACGGAAATCATTGAAGATGGAGCAGAGCGATGTGTGAACATTGACTTACGAGCATCGGGTTGGATTGATATTGGCTTGCCGTGGGATTCGGTGAGTAATTGGAAAGATGGTGAAATTCGAAACGCTTGGAAAGATGGTTCTCACTTCTTTGGTGTCAAGCTGACTCTGCGAGGAGTGGTCGGTGACGAACCTCATGTTACCATCGGTTCTGCGTGGGCTTTACATCTCCCTCGATTGACGTATACTTTTGATTCTAGTGTGACTGATCTGCAAATCCTGACTCACGGTGGATTTGTGGGTACGAACCACCCTGAATTTCGGGCTGATGTGCTAGTCTCACCACCTTCCCGCGAAGGACCAGGGCCCCGACTGGCGGCAACAGTTCCTGTGACGATGCCTACGGAAAATTCCGAAACTGGGAATTCAGAGCAAGAGTTGACACTCACTCTAGATGTTCGTGACCAAGTGGCCACAATGAGCACGTATGAGGTTCGCCGAGGTTGGAGTGGGCCCTATGCTATCGCCATCGCCGCTGAAAGTTCTGCTGAAGTCGAGTTTTCCTCAGATTGGTTGGCATTCCCCGGGCAGTTGGATATGCTGAATGATTATGTGGGTTGGGTGCAAACTTCTCCGACAATTCCTGAAGTTGTTTATCATGCAGGGGGTCAATCAGTATTGTTTAACCTACAGGTGGCCAGTTTAACCTGTCATGCCGAATCTGGAGGTGCGTCATGATGCAGAAGTACCTTGCGAAGGATGAAAATGCAGCAGCGACTGAAATCGGCTATGTCTTCACGTTCCTGCTGGGATTGATGTTCCTAACTTCGTTTTCCATATGGGTATGGGATTTAGAAGTTTCAACGCAAGATCGTTGGACTGAACAAGCCCTTGAAGAAAATCTCATGTCAGTAGGGGCTGCGGTTGAACGGGCCGATGAAGCAGCACGCTTAGACTCAGGTGCCAGATATGCCGAACCCGTCGACTTACACCTCTCATCAGCCGCAGGATTGAATCTTGAAATGTGGCTTACAGATGATGCTGTTCACGTCTCAGATGGAACTGAAGCGTATCGAAGTAGTCAACCTATTTCGGGTGCTGCTGCCACTACGCATTCAGGGGTGGTCAATCTAGTTGGAATCGAGACCGTTTGGGTGGTACTAGAATCTGGTAATGTCACCTTACAGGTTGAGCAACCTGGATTCTAATTTCAACCCATGATTGCTCGATGCATTTGACCCTGAACTTCTCTCATTCGAGCACCTGCACCAAGTTCACGGAATACTGTTAGAGCCCTTTGTAAGTAATTCATACGCTCTGCTTTCTCAGGTGCTGACTCACCCAACCGAGCGAGCAACTCACCGATTAATGGGCGGAAATCATTGGCTTCTGCCATCGCAAGCCCATCGAGATAATGCTCGACTGCTTCCTCTGAGCGACCCGCATCGGACAGGGCTTCACCGAGGAGAATGGTGATCTCTACCGCGCTACGCTGATCTGTTTCCTCAGACATCTGTTCGAGGGCCTCTGAATAATGGTGTAGGGCTAAGTCTGGGTCCCCAGTTCGTGCATAGAGACGGCCCAATACCGCGCGAGAACGGGCATGTAAGCCCTTGTTTTCTGCAGCCTCTGTTTCTTCATAGGAACTGAGAGCGTGTTCTCTAGCTCTGTCAATTTCACCCATTTCCAGCAATGCTGATGCCAACTTGATGCGAACTTCAACCAATTCAGGATTATTCTCAGTTTCCAGCAATTCCTCAACGTTCCCATAAACCTCAAGGGCGCGCTTAGTATCCTTACGATGTCGGAAAATATACCCCATATTCGTGTACGTTCGGGCTGCCCCCTTGGCATCCCCTGTGTCAATGAACAATTGCAGTGCACGACCATGTAAATCCAAAGCAGAATCTGAATCACCACGGTGAACTGAAATGTCTGCCTTACTGGAAAGCAAGCGCCCTTCCATCTCAATCATCTTGTGGCGTTTGACAATGGGTAGACAACCTTCGTATTCGGTTTCTGCATCGTCCCATCTCCCTTGCATGGCCAAGATATCACCTCGCATTTCCATCACCGTGGCCCATGTTCTAGGGCCAAAATGCGACTCCTCTAATTCGAGAAGAAGTGGGAGCAACTCCATGTGACCACTGCGGACTAGGGAGCGCCCACTCTCATCGAGTACCTCGCCCAGAGAATCCGTATCTCCTGAATTGACAAGATGGAAAATGTACTCAAGTTGTTGTTCGGGTGCTGCCAGGCGCTTCCGATACCATGCACATGCTGCTGCATGCAAAGTGGTTGCTGTGGCTTTGTCGAATGTTCTGAGCAAAAACTCGCGGACCAAATCGTGCACGTCGTAATTTTCGCTATCCACTTGTCTAGCCAATCCCTTTTCGACCAAGTCATCCAACAAATCTGTCTCGATTTCGTGATTGGAAAGGGCCTCCAAGGGCATGGGTTCACGGTATACCGCAATGGCCCCCAGTACACGCTTTTCAGCACCGGAAAGTCGGCTGAAAATTTCTTCTTCGACGAATTTTTCGAGGGTATCGTGGAATGTCGAACCTACCGAGCCCCGGTTAATCAATTGTAGAATCAAAGGATGGCCCCTCGATAGCGTGTAGATGTGTAGGAAAGACGACATATCGATATCTGGCATCGTGGTTAGCAAATGACGACTGGCTGATTGATCCAACCCTTCAAGAGGTAAGACAAGAGCGGAGATATTTCCATCTGCATCCTTCAATGGCACGACGGCTCTGAACGAACGACTGAACATGACCAAACCGCACTCTTGAACATCCCCCATTCGTTGTGACAAACCGCGAATGATGGCAAACAAAACTTCATCGTTCACTTTGTGTAAATCATCGATGACAATCAGAGACGGTATTTCCTCCAAAGCGCCAATAATGAGTTTGACAGCCACAGATGCTTGTGGGACTGCCGTGGCATGGACATAATCCGATAAATCATCATCTCCAATCGTGGAAAGCCATTCAGCACAGGCTTCTAGGAAAGCGCGACTTCCTTCCCAGTCCTGACATCGATGGTACAACAAATTCCGTCGGTGTGTATACTGTTCAATGATTTTGCCAGCTAGTGCTGTTTTTCCAATACCTGCAATTCCCGGGACCAATAGGCACGAGGAGCGGGCATCAAGTAGTGCGCAAATGTTTTCCAATTCTGTTTCACGCCCAAAAAATGCACGTGTTCTGGGCAAATCTCCCAGTGATGTGACCAACTGCTTTTCGACATGTTTGTCCAAGTCACGCTGGATCAATTCCTCATTTAGGGTACGTAAATCCAACATCCCATTGTCATCGATGTATCGCAAGACATCTACCGAGCGGAGAGGAAATGTTGCCAAATCGACTGAACCAGCTAGGTTTGTGGTATGGGTAACTCCTGATTTGTCCACAAGTCGTATGGGATATTCTGAGAGTCTTTTCCAGGTTTCTTCAGCCTGTACCATGCCCGAATCTGTTAGAAAATATGCCTTGCGTTTTCGACTGACGCCTGCTACGTGTGCCTGACGCTCAATCAAGTGGTTTGCCTCCTTCAGGCCGGCGATTGCACGAGGGACATTGCTCCGGGCTATTGCAACCGCATTTGCAATACCCATCTGTGATAGTGCAAATGGAACTTCCACGGAATCTGTGTAGTCCGCATAATCCCGCAAATGTAGCATAATTCGCTCTTGAACCCCTGGACGTGGATGACTCATAGTAGACACTCCACCTGTATTGGTTCGTTTCCCCTTTTGATAGTGACGTGAGCAAGCCCGCCTTGACCCATGGTTAGTGTCAGAAGACCTCACTCATTGTCCGGGACCCACTTGTTCTGTGCAGCATCCCACTTCCAACCGGGGTAACCTGCAACGGTAGGCGTTGCAGCTGCTTGTTGTGCAACAGGTTGTTGAGTTTGGGCAACTGGGGCGGGAGTCGCCTCTTGCTGCTTTGCTTTAGCCCAAGCATAGGGATCTACCTCCTCAGCGGCTTCCATCAAATCATCTTCATATTCCTCATCCTCAAATTCGACGAAGAAGAAGACGAATACACCGCCAAGTACTGCGATTACAAGGAGAATTAGGACACCTGTGAATACCCACATGAGTAGTCCTGAACCATCTTCTTCACCACCTTCGACGGTGATTTCTGAATCTGTATTCATGGGCTGTTCAACGTTTCCATATTCGAAGATAATTGTGTTGTCACCTTTGTCCAGTCGATTCCCTGGTATCTCCATTGTCCAAGTGCCGTCCTCTCCAACCACTGTACTACCGAGACGTAGACCCGCGGATGTTTCACCAATCACATCTACTGTCGGCCTGCCACTTCCTGAATAGACCAATGTGTCTGTTTGAGCAATCTGCCCAGGGCAACCTGCGATAAACGCACCATCTACCATCATTCCAGCACAGTCTGACGAGAAGGAGACACCTACGACATCAAAATTGATCGGAGCCGATGCTACGATACTATTCGCGGGGTCACGTACCTCAAAGATGACATTGGTCAGTGACCAATCGGCCATATCAGGATAGTAGTCTTTCATTGATATCGGGTTGAAGTTAGCGACTCCATCGGCACCAACAAGGACGACAAAGGGATGTTTGTCATCTTCGAATTTATCTTCCTGATCTAACACATAGTACATTAGTTCGTCACCATCTGGATCTGAGAAGTACTGTGTCAAATCAATCGAGTAGCCGTTCCCACATTGATTCTGAGATGCCCCAGTTTCTTCGCAGAAAATCGTGACAGAGTCAGGCCAAGCTGTTGCATTAAACATGGGCCTGTTGTTGTCTTGATCTGGAGGGTTATCGATGAGAACTGTGACCGATGTGGTTTCACTGTAACCACCAGGTAGGCCATCAAAAGAACGTACTTCGATGATGTATTGGAAATTGTGAACCAAATTTGTTGTGTCCCAATAGGTTGACCAACCCCCATTCTCCTGAACATCATAAACGATAGAGTGTGGACCTTCAGGTAATTCTAGGAACCCTTGTTGTGGATCTTTGATGACAATTTCGACCCATGATACATCCCCATCTGTATCTCGTGCAACGCCTTGAATGAGGGTAGTTTCGCTCGCTGTGATGACGCCTTGATTGTTTAGACCGCATGGGTCTCCACAATCAATTGGTGTCATCAATTGAACAACAGGTGGGGAGTTAGAATTGTCGATTTCTATGCTCAAATTAATTGAATCACACTCGTCAGGACTGGCGATGCAGAATGCCGAGTCGCTAGCCCATATCTCGACAGTGTATGCACCGGTTTCCAGATGACCCACCGCCCAGTCGGTAGACCAAGCCGTACCTCCTTGCTTGTCAAACAAATTGTAGTACCCGTTAGGACCTTCTACTTCAAACCAAATGCGCTGAATATCGCTACCGTACGTCCCACTATACGCGTCTGATGCGGTTCCTGAAAACTGAATCAATCCATTCTTGATTACTGCATTGTCAACAGGTTCATTGACCCAAATTGTTGGGGGTTCGGTATTCAATTTGATTGTTCGAGTGATTGGTAGTGACTCTGTTACTCCATCGAAAGCTCTGAACTGGAATGTATAGTCATCTTCCGATTGATCACTCATATCGTATTCAAAGTACCAATGGCTGAATGGATGGTTATTGTAAGTGACTTCACCGTTAGCATTGCTATCATCGGTAGCATAACTCATGTCCAACCAATCACTTGCGCCGGGTAACTTGACTTGAATCTCTTCAACAACACCCTGTTGGTCCCACTGCGCCAATTCATCCGATGCGTAAATCCCCGCCCAAACACCATCATGTGCAGTACCTGTGAAATTTACTGTGCGCTTGAATGAGTGTGCATTGTTTTGGTCAACAGTAATCGTTGGTTCCATGTTCTCAAGAGAAATAATCTCTGACAATACACCCACTTGGCTGGTCATATCAAGACTGTATTTCTTGTATCCCTTACCAAATTTGTAAGCGGTGACATAGTACTTTGAAATTTCACGGGTACCCGAATCAGATGCACAATCGGGATCATCTGCATCAAGAAGCAAATCTCCATCATTGTCTATGCCATCACTACAGGAGTTCTCGCCATCATCATCAGCATATCGGTCCGGATTGATTCCTCCCGGGCCACCTCCTGTCATGTCGAGATGGAAATCACTGGCTAGGGACACCTCAGGAGTCCACCCGTCGCTGTCAGTGGTAAGTGAATACAAATCATCACCGTGGCTATCTTCAATCAATACGGTCGTACCACCTACTCGAACACCTTCAACAAGGGTTCGGAACTTGACAATCTCTGCCTTGCGAATTTGCACTGCCCACTTGATAGGAGACGTGTCAATGTAGATGTTTGATGTATCCACGCCTGTTAGATTGGAGTAGGTGAATACTGTGGAATTGTTGGTTAATTCCATCGACAATGGGAAGTTTTGTGGCGGCCAAACACTGCTTGTAGGTACCAAAACCTGACCAAGCCAATTGTTCCACTCATAGGCCTCAGCATCTGGCCATGAAAGAGTCACTGGATTGGTCGTGTTCGAGGCTGCATTTGGAATCGGAATCGTCTCTGATTGAACAGTGATGCTGCTCTTGGTCACGTTGTATGTTTGCCCAACACCCATCCAAGTATTCATTGCGAAGAAACCAAGGGAACCATACTGCGGATCATTTGCATAATTTGTGTCATGATTCTTGATCATCGCACCTGTGCCTGTCGAGTTGAAGACATTTTGTCGCACATCCAGTATGGCACCAACTGCGCGTAGACCATCACCCGAACCGGCCTCGATATCATTATTGAAAAGCGTCAAGGATGAACGGAAGGCGTGGACTGCAGGACAGGTGAAATCTCCACCCCATGCCTTTTGGCCTGTGCAAGAGCCACTTGAACCCACAATAATTGAATTGGCTACGTACATTCTGTTTTCAGAAGGTGAGGGGACACTCCAGCCACTATCACCAAAGTGATATTCTCCTGCGATAATCGGTTCTTTTGCCGTTTCCTGAATGGTAACATTCTCAACTCGAACATCGCTTTCACCAATCGACCATATGCCGTTCCAGCCACCAATCGGTCCGATAGTACCGCCGTTAACATTCACCTGACTCTTGGAAATTTGAATACCTGAACCTCCAGATGCGCCATCGATCACGTTGTTGTTGAAATCCACCCATGCGAGATTGAATGCAGTCAATGGGCTTCGCTCATCTGTGGTGATTTTGTTGTTCTGAACATACAATTTGTAGGCCACATTGTTTCCGGCCGTCTTCTTGTTGTTGACGTCGATACCGTTGCAGGCGGTTTCGATGGTTGATGAATTCACATATCCTGCAGAGTCATCCAAACGGATACCGAAATCGCCATTGGGAATCACTGCGTATTGGACCTCCACGAAGGACTCTTCAAGCCACAAAACGTGACGCCCATCGTCATTTTGTCCGCACCCCTTGTCAGTTCCAGTAAACATTGGAGAGTGAATCTTCAATGGCTGTAGAGCACTACCTGCACCATAGGCTTGGATGGCAGCGCCGTTGAGAGAAGTATCATCATCCCCTACGGTGAACTCTCCTCCAATGATGTCAGGTCGACCCAAATCCAAAATAAGCAAACTCGTGGTGTTGATGCCTGTAAACTTCAATCCAGTCATTGTGGGGCTTGCGCCCTCTGCGACCAAAGCACCATAGCGGACTTCTTGGATTTCGGCGACCCAACGCGGCATTCCATATGCGTTGGTAATGGACACATTGTTGAATTTGGTTGCACCAACATCGATTGTGCTTCGCAGTAGAATGCCTTCATTGCAAGATGGATCACGGTTGTAGTGATTGTTATTGAAAATTCCAGCACAACTACCGATGGCCGATGCATTGCTTGGATCTTGCCAATTGAATGTAATCCGGGAGGAGTTGCTAGCCATACCATTCGCTCCACAAGATTGGTCACCAGCACACAAACCTCCCCGAACATCGATGAAGGTACCATTGGGC
>DAVT01000109.1 GCA_002505685.1 Euryarchaeota archaeon UBA501
GACAGTTGCTCATCTTCTTCCATTCTTTGTTTCATCCAATGAGCGGCCAGTGTTGATTTTCCGATTCCTGCAATTCCGTGTATCAGCATGCAAGACTGCTGAGAATCAATCCACTCATTGAGTGTCGACATTTCTGCAGAGCGACCGTGAACCTCACGAGTTTCAGGGGGACCTGTGTGGTATGTTGCATGAGCTCCTGCACCCAGTTTCAAACGGCCCGGGGCTGGTTTACCATCGTCTTCTCCTTTCTGAATCATGCCAAAGCGGATGTCGCCAAAGGTTAGCACACCCTCGTGCTGGGCATGCATCAATACTTGCAGTAAGGTCAAGTCAGCAGCCAATCTCTTGCTGGCTTGAGCGGCCACGATTTCTAGCAATTGACCATCTTCGTCGCGAATTAATACCTGTGTTTGGCCGAGAATATTGCCCCTAGACTTGGCCTCGGCTCTTCCCAATTCTGTCAACTGCCAAGTTTTCTGACGACGACTTTCGCCTCGAACGGTGCGGGTATGTTCGCTGACCCACTGATTTCGCAGCATCGTTCGCATCGAACGACTGACATTTGGTGGATGCATTGCACATGCTTCAGCGATCCCTGGACGTGTGACTGCGCCGCTAACCATGTAGAGATCTGCTTGGTCATCTTGCTCAAGAAGATGGAGCAAAAGACGGTCTTCGACCGCGATGTGAACCCGAAGGTCATTGCTCGGCATCAGGCCTCCCTCGGCCTTCCTAATGTTGAACTTCACGCCCAAAAGGGCCCTCGTGCGCGCGCTCGCGCGTGATGCAAGAGAACCGGAAGACCTTATTCATAGGAATGCAGCGCGTACTATGGTGTCCCGAGACGCGACATCCAACCTCGCGACCCTGCGAGCCCTTCTTCTTTCGATTTTGATGGTGACGGGAACGCTGTTCGTCTCAAGTGCAATGGCAGATGATACGGACGGCGATGGGACCGACGATTCTGTGGATGACTGTCCTGTTGCAGCAGGTAACAGTACCCTTGATCGAACCGGCTGCCCTGATCGTGATGGGGATGGAACCAGTGATCTCAATGACCCATGGGTAATGTCCACGGGTGGCTATCTACAAGATACCCACCAGTCGTCAAGTGATGATTATACAATGGTTCGATTCAATCACGATGCGACACAATATGCGACCATCGAATATACTGGTGGTTGGAGTGGCAACACCTATTTGCGAATATGGGATACTTCAACTAAAACCAATCTAAGAACGATACAAAATAGTGGAGGTTCACAGGACGTAGATTGGTCTCCTGATGGGCAATTTGTCGCCCTACTTGCTAATGATAATGAAGTTCGAATCTACTATGCAAGCAATGGATCGTTGTATGACACAATGGATGCTGGAAGCGAAGAAGTCAGGGAATTGAAATATAGCCCAGATGGAACGATGATTGCAGTTGTTGGGGAACGAGATGGAAATAATGGGCCTGGGCAAGTCGATATTTTTGATACTGATATTAATTCGGCAACGTTTGGAGATGTGTTACAGACACTGACTCCAGGAAACACTGCGTATTACTATTCGGTTGACTGGAGTCCAGATGGAAATCGATTGATCGTCGGAGGATGGGAAACAATTTACATTCTGGATACCGACACATGGTCTTCAAATCGAACGATTCAAAATGCATACAATGCTTTGAATTCTGTTCACTATTCACCTGATGGGAACATGATTTCTGCATGTTCGGCATACGATAGCGGTTCGGGTCGAGCAAGGGTCTACAATGCCATGACTGGTGCACAAATGTGGTCTTACACGACTTCAACCTCTTGTGTCGATGCATCTTGGTCGCCCGATTCATCTCAGGTGGGATTCTCGATGAAGTACTACCAAGCAGATGGATCCAGCATTCATCTCTTCTACGCAACGACGGGAGTCAAGTTAGACACACTGTACACAGGATCTGGGAACCCGGGTTCCTGCGGCAACGGAGGGGGTTGCGGAGAGGTTTGGGGGGTCGATTGGCACCCAGATGGAAACCACATCATTTCGGCTCAGGGTCGAAATGGCGAGGGAGTATACCACTGGATGCTTGATCCGGATATTGACGGGGATGGGTACCTGAATCCAGATGATGCATTCCCAGAGGACGGCACTCAATGGAACGATACAGATGGAGATAATTACGGAGATAACGTAGCACCTGCAACAGAACCAGATGCTTGCCCCGATGTCTTTGGAACATCATACATGGATGTCTTTGGGTGTCCTGACGCGGATGGAGATGGCTATTCAGATGCTGGCGATGCTTTCGATGATGACCCATATCAATGGGGTGACAATGACGGCGATGGCTATCCATCAAATGTCAACGACCCGAGAGACCCGAACCCATACGGAAGCGTGGATCATTTCGATGAAAACCCCACACAGTGGGCAGATTCCGATGAAGATGGATATGGTGACAATTATGGAAATTCATCATGGACAAATAATCGAGACCCGACTTGGCCAGGGCAATGGATTCAAATGAATCTAAGTGAATTGGAGGCAGTCGATGCCTTCCCCCTACATTTCGAACAATGGAATGATACAGATGGGGATGGTTTGGGAGATGAACCATTCAGCCAAAACATTGGCTGGGATGGATGTCCTCTCGCGTGGGGTCAATCAATTTGGGACCGCGCTGGTTGCCCTGATTCTGATGGAGATGGATGGTCAAACCCAGGTAATGCAGCAGAGGGTGAAGGGTTGGCAAGCCCTCTAGGAGATGCGGATGCCTTTGTCAACGATCCAACTCAATGGCACGATTCTGATGGAGATAATTTTGGAGACAATCTAACAGGAAACATGGGTGATTATTGTCCTGGTGAAGCGGGTACAAGCACGAAGGGTGCCCAGTGGAATAATGTCACCAAAACTTACGATGACATACCATACCATGGTTGTAAGGACAATGACGGGGATGGATACGCCAACGAAAAAGAAGCATTCCCGAATGACCCCACACAATGGACTGACTATGATGGTGATGGGGTCAATCGAAATGAAGTAGAGTCTTCTTGTGGAGATAATCAAACTGGAAACAACCCTGACTTGTTCCCAGAGGACAGTACTCAGTGTGGTGACCGAGATGGAGATGGTTATGGAAACAACAAGGGTGGTCCAAATGGAGATGCATTCCCAGATGATATCACACAATGGTTAGACACTGATGGGGATTTGTTTGGGGATAACCCGAATGGGACGACTCCCGACCTTTGTCCATATGATGCAGCTCCAGACAATGATAACCCTGACTCTCGAGGTTGTCCAGATGAAGATAGTGATGGGGTGCCCGATATCCTAGATGCGTTCCTCAATAACACATGGCAGCATACCGACACAGATGGAGACGGTTTTGGAGATAACTCGATGTATGACGAAGGAGATGATTGTCCTACATGGCCCGGTAATTCAACAAAAGGAGGCGTTTATGGTTGCACGGATTCGGATGGAGATGGTTGGGCAGATACAATCGATTGGGATCCCGAAGATGGGACGCAATGGGTGGACACGGATGGAGATGGGTATGGTGACAATTATACCTACACAAATGTGACTGGCCATACCTTAGATGATGATTCATATCGTTGGGGTTGTGATGTCGACCCCGGTTTGATTCAAACACGAATTCAAAACGGGGATGCGTTCCCGAATGAACCCACTCAATGGAGTGATACAGATGGGGATGGTTACGGTGACAATTACAAGGACAATTCTACAATTCGAAAGGAATGTTGGCCAGGTGAATTGGTAGAGAATGCGAGAAATTCTGATGCCTTCCCCCTTCGATTTACACAAAACAAAGATGCGGATAGAGATGGTTATGGTGACAATAGCACCGGTTTAGCATTCCAGCCCGACCTCTGTAAGAGTGTTCAGGGATTCTCATATGAAGACAAGTTTGGATGCTTAGACAGTGATTCAGATGGTTGGTCTGATACCGCTGACGCCTGTCCTTATGATCCTGATATTCATCTGATTGGACAACGATGTGTCATCACCGAACCTGAATCTGAGGGTTCACAAGCAGATGAAGAAGAGTCGTCCACAATGTTGTACATTATGGGTGGAGCTATTGCCTTGATGTTGGCACTAATCTTTGTTGCACTGGTCGCCAAGCAACTTGGTGCGAGAAAACGACTTTCAGAGATTCGAGAATTGCAGGCCCAAGAAGTCGCATTCAACAACGAAGAGGAAGAACGCAGGCAGAAATGGATTGAGCATTACTTGGCAACCGGAGAAATCGAGAAGGCCAAGGAATTGGGTTACGTTGAGAAAGCGGAGTGGCAAGTGCACATGGAGCAAGAAGAAGCGGAGCAAAAGTCTCTGCCTGACTTCGGTGATTTGCTAGGCTAAGCCGCCAAGTCATCATCGAATCGATTGAATGACAAGGCATCGAATGAATCAATGTCTGGTGCATTCAGTGACAGATTGTGCTGCAAGGCCTGTTCGATGGTCACCCAATCCGGGGTGCTTCCATCAATCCAATCGTAGCGATGTCCAGGAATCAATCTCCAATCACCGGGTAGATTCTGCAAGACTGATTTGGCAAAGGCTAGACTTCGCCATTGAGCCGCTGGATCTGAACCGGGTAAGTCGACACGCCCGGAGCGCATCGTGAAAAGCAAATCGCCTGCAACATAGACACCATGTCCATGGAATGTGACGTGCCCCGGTGCGTGGCCTGGAGAATGAATTACGCGCAACTCAATTGAACCACATTTCCAAATTTCGATTCGATTGGGGTCTTGATTCCAGACATGTGTAAAATCGGTCCTGCGGAATATAATTCTTCCAAATAGACTTGGAGATACTGATTCTTCATGACCCCATACCTCAATTTCGGGGAATTTGTTTCTGATGGTTTTGACTCCAGCCGTATGGTCTCGGTGGGTATGTGTGAGGAGAATGTGTGTTGGCACAAGGTCTTCCAATTTTAGGGCCTGAATCCACCCTTCACCATCAAATGGGTCAACGAGGGCAACGACTTGATTTTGACGATCGATAAAGGCTGTATTCATGTTGGCCCACGAGCCCATTTGGGTCACCCAAATTTCGACTTCACCATCGAGGCAAGTCTTGTCAAATTCGCCTTCGCTCAGGCCCATGAACTCCGATTGGGGCATAGTGAATCAATGGTTCGGCTCCTCATTGGCCCCCCTAAGGGGGTGCCAATGGTTTCAAACAGGAGGAGTGAACTGCAGTGTTGAGGCGGAGCGGTTGCTAGGCGAGGTGAATTTCAGGTCCGCTCCTTTGGTTGGACTGCTACTCGTGATGATTCTCGCACCGTTGGCTAGTGCTGACTCTCCGAGTACGGAGCTTGAATTACGGGTTGAAATCGCTGAGCCAAGCAATGGTTTGTATTATTCAGACACCGGAGATTTGGATGTCACAATCCGAATCAAAAATCATGCCAATCAAGCCCGAGAATTGGTGTACAACCCCGCTTGTCCGTTTGATTTGATGATTACAGGTGAAGATTGGCAAATGAATCTAGCCGATGAAAGAATTTGTCCTGAACAAAGTCGCGCAATGTCAATTCAACCGGGTCAAGAACGTATTTTGTCGACTTGGACTTGGGATTGGAGTGATGCTCCAAGTGGTGAGTTGGAATTTGAATTTACACAGAACGAGGCTCAAATTCAGGCGGTTGAGTCACTGATTCTACAACGTACAATCGAAATGCCTGAAGCTCTCAAACTCAATGCGGTACTCTCCGAATCAATCGGTGAACAAGTTGGACATACCACTTCGATGCCGGCAATGATTTACCTTTCTTTGAGTAATTTAGGCGCTGAAACGATTGTATTACCATTCGATTCAAATTGTCGAGTTCAAACCAATGTGTTGACAGATTTGTCTTGTGGGTCTGGAATTCTTTCGCCCGGTGAAAAACTCGCTTTAGGATGGGTTTCTTGGAACTTTGAAGGAGTTGCAGATGGCGACTATTCAATCCCGATTTCACTATCTGGCGTCAGTGGTTCAAGCACCAGTGTAGAGACAATGTATACGGTAACGCCAACCAACACAATATCACAATTGTTGCCCAGTATTTCCATCAATGTTGAAGACGGATTGGAATGGTACTTCTCGCTGGAAAATACCGCAGATGCGCCAGCCAAACTTATGTTTGAAGATGCATGCATCGCAGAAGCTCATGTCATTTCTCCAAATGGTGAAATTGTATTCGATACGCGCGGGACGAAGCATTGCCCTGACACTGGCTCAGAACAAAAAATCGCACCACAAACAACGTACACAGTTCTTTCAGATAGTTGGGATTTCATCGGTTCTGACGGTTGTGAAATCGGAGATGGATTACATCTACTGGTGGTTACTCAACCCGACCACGACCTTGTGGCAACACATTCATTCATGCATGAAAATAGTGGGAATGACCCCGGGTGTGGCATCGATCAACAGGACGCTTCTAACGTAATTTTGAGGATTGACAATCTACACGTATTGGATGCCGATGGCTTGAATGAAAGAATTTCATTTGATGTCTCCATCACAAACTCTGGAAATGAGGAATTTGATTTCTATTGGCCTACTGATTGTTCACTTGAATTAGAACTCTCTATGGTTGGACAAGAGCCTGAGAGAATTTGGTATGAAGGGTGTGAAGAAATTGGTGGCCAAAGATCAACTATGGCCCCAATGCAAAGTTATTCTTGGCAAACCTTGGTCGTCCCATTTGTAGATAATGGGCAGGAATTGGCACATGGTAGCTGGCAAATTTCTGTACAAACAAACTCGTTGCCTGTATTCAAAGCACAACTTGCTCACACCTATGACGGTGTATATTTGCCAGAAATTGTTGAAGATGCCGAAGAGCAAGAAGTTCTAGAGGATCCTAACGAAGATGTGGTTGAAGAAGTTGCAGAATCAATTGTTATTGAGGGCAGTTGGAATTATGTCACAACATCGACTCAAGGCTGTTGGCTACTCACCGACTCTCTAGGAGATGAACACAATTTCATCAATCATTTGCAAGATGAAGAATGGAGACCTCAGCCCGGACTCAGTGGGAGTTATCTCGTTCAGACAAGTCAAGTAGATGGGGCATGTTCAGAATGGTCAGGTATGATTATCCTTCAAACATTGGATGAAACTGAAACTGCTCCACAAATACCCACTCCTATCGAACCATCAACCCCTACGAATACTCCTATCGATGAAATCGCTGATTTGGCTCCCGTAACCGTGACGGTTGTCGCAACGACTTCGTTGTCTATCATGAGTCTGCTTTACTTGGGCAATACAGAATGGATTCGAATCCCTGCGCTACAATTTGGTATTGGATTGGTAGGGATGGTTCGCCGCAACGGGGAGCATGATGGTGAATACCAACGTGGACGTATCATGGGGTACCTCACCGCGAATCCTGGTGTACACTTCAGAGCGCTTCTCGGTGCACTGAGTATGAGCAATGGACAACTCACACATCATCTAAAGCACCTAGAGAGTGAAGAGCGTATTTGGAGAAGAAAGGATGGGCGTTTGGTTCGATTCTATCCATCTACCATCCAATCAACACTTGATGAGGAAGATTTGCCTATTCCTCTGCTGACCCCCGATCCCAATAGCCTACAAGGGAAAATCCTGCGACTCCTTGATGCCACTGAAAATGACATTGTGAATCTAAGTCAGAAAGAGTTGGCCGTTCGACTCAAAGCCAGCCAGCAGTTAATCAGTCATCATCTCCGTACATTGGTTAAATTTGGCCTAGTAGAGCGAGAAAAGGTCGGCATGCGGTACAGATACCAATTGACTCGCGAAGCAATCTTCTTGGTCAATAGCAATGAATACGACATTTCCACAGAATGAAGCGAACTGTTGCGGTTCATTCAAGAAGACCTCTGAATTGGCAAAGCGTGCACCGAAGGTGCACGTACACGCATGAGGGACGCAGTCATGGAATACAATCCCGCTTCAATCGAAGCCAAATGGCAAGAGGCGTGGAACGATGCTACTGTGTTTGAGAGTGATGTTGATCAAAGCAAACCTAAATTCTACTGCTTGGAAATGTTCCCATACCCCAGTGGAAAAATGCACATGGGTCACGTTCGAAATTACAGCATTGGCGATAGCATGGCAAGATTCCGGCGTTTGGCTGGATTCAACGTTCTGTATCCAATGGGATACGATTCCTTTGGTATGCCTGCAGAAAATGCTGCAAAGAAAATTGGTGGACACCCTCACGATGTAACTTGGTCAAATATCGAAAGCATCCGCAGTGATTTGCAAAGGATGGGGTTCTCCTACGATTGGCGGCGAGAACTCGCAACCAGTGATGCAACCTACTACAGGTGGAATCAGTGGATTTTCCTCAAATTTCACGAAATGGGCCTTGTAGAGAGGCGAATAGCACCTGTCAATTGGTGCGATTCATGTGACACAGTATTGGCGAATGAGCAGGTCAAGAACAACCGTTGTTGGCGTTGTGCGGAAGAGGTTCGACAGAAGGACATGGCGCAGTGGTTCCTGAAAATGACCGCTTATGCCGATGAATTGCTGGACTCTTTGGCAGATATTGAGTTCCCTGAAAATGTCAAAGCCATGCAGAGAAATTGGATTGGTCGCTCTCATGGTGTGGATATCGATTTCCCTATCGTTGGTGAGGAGGATGTCATTCGGGCCTTCACAACACGCCCGGATACCATCTTTGGTGTAACTTTCGTTACACTGGCGCCTGAACACCCGCTATGTGAGTCATTGGTTTCAGGAACTGAATATGAAGCGGGATACCGTGAATTGGCGGATGAATGCGCCCGCATGTCAGAGTTTGATCGCATCAATATGTTGCGTGACAAAAAAGGGGTCTTTCTCGGTCGATACGCAACCAACCCGTTGACGGGGGAAGAAGTTCCCATCTATGCTGGAAATTTTGTTGTCGCATCCTATGGAACTGGCGCTGTGATGGCTGTCCCTGGTCACGATCAGAGGGATTTTGATTTTGCAAAGAAATATGATATCCCCATCCGTCAAGTTCTGTCAGAAGAGGAAGATAAAGATCCGAAGGTCACAGGAAGGGCCTTCGAAGGATTGGGCTGGATGGTAAACTCTGCTAGAGAGGGCTTTGATGGGTTGTATGGAGATGAAGCCAAGCAAACCGTCATTCAAACACTTGAAAGCGAAGGTAGAGGGCAAGGGACCATCCAATATCGGCTCAAGGATTGGTTATTGAGTCGACAACGATTCTGGGGGACACCGATTCCCTTCATTCATTGTGAAGACTGTGGTGTGGTTCCTGTACCCGCTGAAGATTTGCCGGTTGAATTACCATTGGATGTAGTCTTCACAGAAGGACAGTCCGGCAATCCACTTGCTTCACATTCTGGTTTTGTCGATACGAGTTGCCCCCTTTGTGGTGGCAAGGCTAAGCGGGAAACTGACACCATGGATACCTTCTATGATTCTTCATGGTACTTCTTGCGATTTACAGATGCCATGAATGCGGATGCGCCATTTGACAAAATCAACGCTGATTACTGGATGAATGAGGGTGTGGACCTCTACATCGGTGGAATTGAGCATGCAGTCATGCATTTGTTGTATGCCAGATTCTTTACCAAAGCGTTACGTGATGCAGGTTTGAATGATGTTTCTGAGCCTTTTTCTCGATTGGTTTGTCAGGGTATGGTCAACGCACCCACGCCGTATTGTGCATCGTGTAACGTGGAGCTACATGTCGATCTAGAAGGGAGTTCATGTCCAACTTGTGGCGACTCATTAACATCTAGATCTGCCAAGATGAGCAAGAGTTTGGGCAATACTGTCAGCCCAGAATTGATGATTGAAAAGTATGGGGCCGATACAGTCCGTTTGTTCATTCTGTTTGGGGCGAATCCGGAGGCGGGGATGGATTGGTCCGATTCCGCAATCGAATCCAACTATCGACAAATGCGGGCAATTCACACTGCTTTGGTACAGGGAATTGAAAATGGGTCCGATACGGGTTCTATGGACGAATGGTTACTGGCTCGAGCGCGCAAGTCTCACGCAGATTGGAACCATCAAATGTCGAATATTGGGCTGCGAGAAGGAGTCATGATTAGCCACTTTGAGATGGTCTCGGATTGGCAATGGGCACAACGGAGAGGTGGTGTGAGTCGTGATGCTGCGCAAGCATATCTACGTACGTGGATTCCAATGTTGTATCCTGCAACTCCCCATCTTGCTGAAGAGATGTGGCACATTTTGGGTGAAACCACCATGCTTGCAAATACGGTCATCGACATGGAATATACACCGAATGAAACTGATGCCGTCACTTTGGCTAAAGAGGAATATCTGCGACGTGTTATCGATCGTGCGAGGAGTGTGCGTGAACTTGCTCAACGCCACACAGATGGGATACTCTCGTCAGTAATCATCCAAACGGCACAACTTTGGAAGGATGAACTTGCAAACAAGGCAATTCAAATGCATCAAGAATCGTTTGACTTCAAACAAGGAGGGAACAAATTCTTGCAAACTCAGCCTTACTTCCGTGATGAAGAAACAAAAGGAGAAGTTATGCAGTTTTGGAAAATGGTCGTGGTCGGACAAAAGAAACGTCGCGGGCGGATATACACTTGGGGCGAGCAGGAAAACAATCTGATTCAAAGTGGATTTGACGAAGTTGCGTTCCTTACTGCGAATACCGGATTTATCTCGGAAGCGCTCGAGATTGGTACTGTTGAGGTCTACCGTGCAGGCGATGGAGAAGATGTTGCAGGGAAAGCTCGTTCAAGTTTACCCCTTGAGCCTGGAATTGCTTGGCGATAATGAATGAATCTGGTGATTCATTATGCTGGACAATCTTGTATTTGTGTTGTTTTGGGGAATCATATTTTGGCCTTTCTTTTCAGTTTTCAGATCATATATCAAAGGCGAGGAAATGGATAGGAGTGAGTTCAAACTCCGATATGTGTTTCCTCCACTTCTTCTTCTTGCTCTTGGTTTGATTTTGGGTCGTGCTTGGGGTGGCTAGATTTTTGTTCAGGATTCAAACTATAGCAAGTCCAATCTGAACCACTGATTGATGAACCCCCTCCTGTTGGAGGGAAACAGTGAGTACCAAACAGAATCCAAACAAGGATTCCACATCCCCAAAACCCAACAAAAAGAATGGGAGGGGGTCACGCCAACGTAAAGGTCGGCGAAGTGGAAATAACGGAGGGGGGGGGCAAAAAGGACCCGACCCCTTTGTTGTAGAGGCGATCAGCCGTGCAAAGTCTCGATTTGATCAACAACCACCTGCTATGGGTTTGCCCGCAGAGTTAAATCCGCCTCCACAAAATGTCAAACTCAAATGGAAATTGAAACCTGTTCCTAAACAAGTGGAACGAGAAGTACACGATATCGTGTGTCGTCCTGGCGAATTCGGTTTTCTTGATGATGAACGTGTTGATGAAATTGCAGAATTGCTTGGGAAGAGACCAATTTCATTGGAACAAGCCCTGAGTTTACGCGCTGCATTGAATCAAGAAAAGGCTGTGTTTAGCCACGGTCGATTGCAACGAAGAGCGCAAGAAATGAAACGGAAATATGAGGGAGGGGAGAGTGTTGTATCCCTCTCTAAGCGCTATGATTTTCCACCCGTCAATCTCTTCCGAGCGATTCTATCCGCTCGGAACTGGTCGAAAAACCGTATCAAGGAAACGCTCCGCGAACCTGAGCGAAAACTGAGCGAACGGGATTTGAAGGAATTCAGAAAAGCCGAAGCAGAGGATCGGGTGACACATGTCAATCAAGCCGAGACACATCATGCTGCAGATTTGTTTGAGAAAGTCCTCTGCAATCACTTTGAGGCTAACGGCGTTCGCTTTCGAACTCAAACCGATTTGTTGAAAGAACAGGTGGCTGAGGAGGGGAGGCCTGTTCGTACACCCGACTTGCTAATGCTCGACCATGTAGAGATCAATGGAGTTCCCGTTGCTTGGATTGATGCAAAGCACTTCTATGGTGCCAACCTATCTTTTCAAAGAAAGAAAACTCAGAAACAGGTCAATCGTTATGTGGAGGAGTGGGGGCATGGTGCAATCATTTACCGGCATGGATTTTGTGATGGGCTGAAACTGAAGGGTGCTATTCTCCTAGATGCAAGTCCGATTGATTTGACTGAATTGATTGAACACAACCAGCGCCTAAATGATGAACGCATCAATCAAGATTGAGGGCATCCGATGCAACGGATGCTGATGTAGCTCCGAGATTTCGAATCTGTAAATTCTCAATGACGGTTTGCTGCCAATCAGATGATGATGGCAATTCATTCGGGACGATAATCGCGCTTTCCCCTAACATACACAAACGCGTCACCAAGGTGCCATCTGCATAGCCCGAACCTGCGAGCGCTCCTCCGATTAAATGCAATAAATCGAGGCGCCCAGAATCATTCAACAAGCCTGAGCGTTCTGAAAATTCTGCACTCTTTGAAAGTAGTTCTTTCCAACGACTATTGTTCCACTGACCTTCACGAAGTCCAAACAAGCAGTGTTCTCCTGCGGCACGGATTGCTAATTTCCATTCTCCATCATCGATGTAATTCGAGGTGTGCTGACTTGAAGTGGTTCGCCAAACGATCACGACCGGGATTTCTTCGTGCCAGGAGATTACTGCACCTCTGCCACCCAAATCATTGGACAACTGGGGACAACCCGGTTCAAGGCGTAACTCAATCCCTCCAGCATGGAGGGCCGCGACATCTCCGAGTCCTCCAGATAACCTTCTCTCGACCCGATGTGCAATGTGAATCGCCCGATCTCGAGCCAATTCTTCCTCGATTTGTAATGCACGTTGCATGGCTAAGCAACTCGCGATTGCTCCTGCTGCTGAGAGTCCGAACCCTTGGGAGGGTGGGAGTTCACACGTGTGCCGAATAATCCAATCATAATCCGATACTGAGGGTTCAAAATTTGCCAATTCTTCCAAGACAACATGATGCAGCTCCTGACTAGGTGCATCGCCCTCAATTTGCAATGCTCCGTTTCCTTGTTCAGCGGTTACTTCAACAATTACACCGCGATTCAAAGACATGCCTGCGCCCCGACTACCTTGTTCAAGTAGGCTTTCTGCATCATCTTGGATGCTGAAAATCAACGTGACATGTCCGCCCACATGGGCTCTACCTATCATTCCAAACCCTCTGATGGGTTCTTGAGAATCTCAAAGGTCCTCTGCGAGTTGCTCAGAGATATTGGCAAAGCGGGATGAAAGTGACTTGCAAGCCATTTCAAACGCGGTTCGAGCAGTCATGGAACCATCGGTATCGAAGCTGAACAGGAATTCTCCTGGTACCTCTTCCAAGGTGATAGCATCTGCGAAATCATCGATTCTGGCTGTTCCATCGCCTACATGGTGCAGTTCTTGGATTAGTGTTTCAACCTTATCGATATCTTCGAGTTTCTTATTTTTGAAATCCGATTTGGTAATTGATAGGTCCAAATCCCAGAGTGTCTTGGCTTTACCAGGTCTTTCGAGGTTTGCAATCTTTCGAGAACTGAAAGATACACCCGATACTGGGTTCCACTTGGAGTGGTCTGAACCCAAGCCGAGAACTGCGTATGCGTAGAACTCAAGGTATTGTCCTGCGAACAGTTTGGTGATTGGGATATCTCGATACAGTTCTGGAATCTGTAGTTTATCCTCACCGAGAACGTTTAGATCGCCCGCTGTAACCAAGTGACCTTCAGGTGTTCCTCGTGCACTGCAATGGTAGATGATTTGACTTGCAGGTGTCCCCCACTCTTCTTTTGGAAGGCCCGCATTTCCTGGGTCATCCTCTAGGAAACAAAACTCATCGTGGAATGTAGGGATTGGAATCATTGCCAATCTGTGTGCAATCACTTCATCGGGAAGAGCTCCAACGGATTCGTAGGTTTCTCCGGTTTGATTGTCTGTGATCGTACCCAACTCAAATCGAACACGGTGAATTGCCATCTTTGGTACGTTGCTCATCAATGTGCGACGCATTGCATTGGCAAATGCTCGATCTGTTTCCTTCAATAGAAGGGATACGTGGTTATCTGTTTCTTTCAGAATTTCAATTTTGACCATAGAATCACCTCATACACGACGCCCACGGCGCCCTCCCTTCTTCTTGGTACCATCATGGGGGATGGGGGTGACATCCTCGATTCGTGTGATTGTCATACCCGCTCGAGTAAGTGCTCGGATTGCAGCCTGAGCACCTGGTCCTGTGTTTGGTGACTTGTTGCCCCCTACACCCCGATACTTGACGATGACTTGTGTGAAATCCTTCTCACGGAGCATGTCAGCGATTCGCTCAGCGGCACGGGTTGCTGCGAATTGACCGCCAGCATCACTGCCTTTCTTTGTCACTTGACCACCGCTAACCTTTGCGACGGTTTCAGCACCAGTCAGGTCTGTTGCAGTAAGCAACACGTTGTTGTATGAACTGTAAATGTGCAGTACTGCCTTGTGTGACATCAAGCCTCGCCCCCTTCAACATTGGTGTCTTCTGCGGTTGGGGCTGATTCGGCCGCCTCTGCAACACCTGCAACGTATTCTTCAGATGGGGCGGCGTCATGCTCGCCCTCACCATATTCGGCGGCTGCTCGAGTTTCCTCAATTTCAACACGAATCGGGTGTCCTGAATCGGTCAAAGGAGAGGTGTGGTGATATGTCAGAATACTTTCGTCGTCTCGGCTGATGATATAACTCGGTACAGTCATTTTCTGATCACCCAATCCGATGTGGCCGTGTACCACCAGTTGTCGCGCTTGGCGCATAGATGATGCTAGTCCGCGATAGTATACTTGACTCTGCAAGCGGCGGCTTAGCACGTGCTCAACTGAAATCTGTAGAATGTCATCAAGAGATGCACCATCACCCAATAGACCTCGGCGGTAAAGAGATTCGACGAGGTCGTCCTTCTCACGAGAGAAGTGGCCTTCTGATGTGTCGACTCTGCCAATGAGTTTCATCGCGTTTTGTCTCCAACGGCGTAGCTTTGATTTGGCCTTCCAGATCTCCTTCATTCCACCGATTTTCTTGAGGCCGAATTGCTCTTTCAGAGCGTGTTCTTCTTCGATTCGTCCCTTTTTCCAAGGGTGAGTCGGAGTGTCATACTTGGGTCTTGCAAATTTTGGATGTCCCATACATTTCACCTCCTATCTCACTTCTTCCGCTGCACACCGAGTGTGAGGCCTGATCGTCCGTTAGAGCGTGTGCGTTGACCACGTACACGCTTGCGTGCTGCGTGGCGTAGTCCACGATATGCTTTCGTCGCTCGTAGGCGAGCGATGTCATCGTCCTGAGTCATGGTCACATCCATAGAGAACAAATGCAACTCATCTCCGGTTTCAATGTCTCTTTGGCGGTTCAACATCCACAAAGGAACTTCGGTTGGATACGATTCAATCGCATCTCGAATTTTTTGTTGTTCCTCTTCGGTTAGATGTCCACCCAACTTTTCCTTGTCTACACCTGCTATTTCGCAGATGGCAAGTGCAGTTCGTGCACCAACTCCTTTCACGCTTGTCAATCCCATCCCAATTCGGGACAGTCCGTCTATGTCACTGTCAGCAAGACGGAGAATGTAGTTGAAATCATCTCCAAGTTCTGACTCGTCTATTTTTGCCATTTTTGGGTCCTCCCCTATTCATCGGTCGCCCGATGGCCTCATGTGAAGCATCCTCGCGACTCGCCTCCCCTATATGAACGACTCGCAGTGACTCAAATGCCCCTACGGGGCAGTTCAATTGTATTCCTTACAGATGGCATATCCATTATTGGTCTCAGCAATGAACCCTGAATGAGAAGATTCGTAATCGCTATATTGTCTTAGTTCACGGTCCATTTGGGACTGTAATTTCGGTTGGATTTCAGGGTCCAATGAACACCGTAGTTTGAGGGAAGATATCCCTTTGCGACTGGCAATATCAGCAATTTCGGGAATTGATTTATCAGATATCTTCGCAATGAGTGCAACAACTTCTCCTGATGTTTGAATCATTGAATGAGTCTTTTCGTAAACATCTCCATGATGAATTTTTTCGCTACTGATGAGAGTGGGGCGGCGCCCTGTTACCGTATCCCATCTGGTGTCTGAACTCGCACACATCTCTCTCCAAGATTCACCCAAACCACTTGCGATAAGGCTCGGGTCTGCAACCACCAAATGTTCCCCAACTTGAACATTAGAAGGCTGTGCAATCGATTGTTGGAATGAACCCTCGATTGTGTGTACTTCACCCGTTTTTGTCAGCCTAACCAAGCGACATTGGTGAGAACCTGCTGCACCCCCAACCCATAGTGACAATCTATCGATTCGGCCTCTGCCTTGAGTCAACCATTGCCAAGTCATCTCAACATTATTCCAAATTGAAGATACAATATCTACAATCTCGGTGCGTTGATTATCCAATAATCGGGGAGACACGTCTAAAATTAGAGCGGGATTTTTTCCCAAGTATGGCTTCCAAGAGTTCAGCAAATCATCAAGTCGAGGTTGCATTTCATCCAACGTGTGTTGTTGTGCATCGTTGGGGCGCGCAGGGTCGACATGCAACAGGGCAATGTTTGGACTCTGCTCGATGTGTTGATGATAGGTTTGCATGATGATTTCGGCTGAGGTTCCATCCCCCCATAATATCCGACTGTTTTCAGACCAGTCTTCATTGGCAGTCTGGCCGCATTTTTCCAAATTGATGGCTGCCAAAGGAGCCACTGCTCCAGACAATTCGATACCAAGACCTGGGCGTTGGAGGGTGGTACAGAGGGCTGCAAGTTGTGTTGCACTTCCACATGCCGGATCGAGAATAATACCCTGTTGTAATCGATTTGAATCAAGCAATTTTGCTTTTGCAACTGCAACAGACCAAGGTGTTGCAAGCCTTCGCATATCCTCAGTCACATGTAATGCAGGTGATCTCCCTTCAGTATGTGCAGGTGCAGTTGATTCTGCGTAAGCCCGCGCATTGTCATCAGGAAACATGACCACAGGCTGAATTATTGTCATCGAGGGCACCTTGCTGATTCAAACCGGGGCAATACGGGTGAGTGATAGCTCAAATTCCAGCCACGCCTCTTCCAATTGGTGTCCCTCTTCATTCCCGTACGCCAAATCTGGAGGGAGGACGATGGTGTGTGTTGTCCCGGTTTCGAATTGAGGATCAAAGTCATTGACATCTAAGCCTACAAGCCCCCATCCAAAACCCTCAATGTAGCAAACCCAGGGTATTGGTGAGTCACATCGCGGATCTTCACCAGCGTATGCACCAAGGTCCCCTTCATCCAGTTGTTCCCCAGTATCGGCATCCCACACCACATAGTGCACCTCAAGATGTTCACTTCGCGCATGGCTATCTCGCTGGATATTGTCGGCTTCAAGATTAACATCCAAACCAACACTAGCAGTTGGTAGAGCCGCATGGGATACTTCAACTGTGAATGACAATTGCTCTACATCCGATTCAAGGCGTAATGGGATAATCAGTGCGTCACCAGCTGCAACACTATCCTCTCCCACTAGTGAAAGGGTTTGGCCGTTGCCATCAATGGTGATTAGATCGGAATTGACCTCAATAGATAGGGGTAAGTCGTTTTCCTCATCGACGTTGTGAATCGCTAGGTGGGCATAATCGCCAGAGCCTTGGTGCAACCAACTACATTGCAGTTCACCCGGATACCAAAATATCTCATCCTGAGCTGCTAGATTTGTCGGCCAGTTCCAATCCCCTTCTCTTGAGTCACAGGAATCATCGCCCTTTCCTCCGAACAAAAGTGAGGCCTCCCATGTCCAGCGTCCATCGACTTGAATCTCTTTTTCATCGATAGACGCAAACGCATCCTCAAATTGTGACAAGAATGTGTTGGCCGCAAAACCAATCCAAATTCCTGCCACAATCAGCATCAAAATTGTGCCAACACTTGCGATAATCGAAAGGCGTGGAACTGCCATTTCGTTCAAACCGATGGGGATGACAGGGTGTTCCTCTGCCGCAGGTCGGTCTGAGATCCAAGAGCCGCTCACAATCAATGCTAGAACTGCAACCTGCTTGAACGTTCGCCCGTCCCTCTATGAGGGACGAATCTCAATCCTGAGCCAATTGTAAGTCGTATCTTGTACCTAACCAAGCGACGATTCCCAACTCGATTGCAAGGGCACCTAGCATCAGCAAGAGCATGATTGGGTCGAGCATTCCTTCCTGCAAAATGAGCAAGGCAATGCAGAAAGACAATACCAAATCCAATGCCCCAAAGACACGCATCCCTCGACGAAGTTGCAGGATGCCACCCACCCATGTTGCCAATGACAAAGCTAGAGTGCAAACGACCAGCCACTCTGACCATCCGGCAACAGCGAAAACTCCGATGGGGAGTAAAATATGGGCGTTCCAAAGCCAAGCGGATGTCCATTTAGGTAGACCTGCAAATATGGTGTAAACTTGACTTCCCAACATGGTCACACCAACAACGAGTAGTGTCCACCCCAAGAAGGTGGAAAAATCGGGTATGATGTCCCACGCATGCATGGCAAATATGCCACCCAATATTGCGTAGATTGATAGTGCAACGGCAGCAGGTTGTTTCCAATTGAATGAGCGCTTCAAACAAAGTAATCCGGCAACGATTCCTGCTGGGCCCGCTGAGATGAGGACAACCATCAGGGCAAAACTGCCCCTTCCAGCAGCACCTCGATGATCGGGCATTTGGTGCGCCCGTCGGAATCCTTCAATCCATTCCCATATAAGCACGAGAATCAGTAGCGAGATTTCATGGAATATCCACGGCAATTGCCAACTAATCATCTCAGTTGTAGGACATGTTTCTGTACAACCACTCACAAATGGATTCACTGAGAAAATGAACGGAACGGATTCAACAAAGACGGACCCGACGATTCGAGATATGAGAAGCATCATCACAACACTTTCCACGGCACTGGGTATACGCCATGGCAAATCTTCGCGACCATATAGCGATATCACGGACAAACCTAGCAATCCAAAGGTTAGGACAAACAAGTCCAATTGTTCATATTTTGAGCCATTAAAGTGGCCTACAAGATAAATCAAGGCAAGAGAACCCATGGTGACGAAAAATGGCATTTCGATTCCATTAATGTCCGGTAAACGGAGGTTATGCACCTTCGCGCGTTGACGGGATACCCATGTGAGTACCAAGGCAAATAGGCTTACCATCAGCATCAGTCCTGGATTTGTGTCGCTTTGCATCCAAGCAACAAAACAAGCCGCCAATGTGGTCACGGCAATAAATGATAGAACAATCACTGGTCGATGGTGAATATCTCCAACGAGCAAATCCAATTCTTCAGAGTTGTATTGGGCGCCTGATTTACGCCGGCGCTTGCGTTGCTTTTCGATGAGAGTGTATATTTCGGCATCAGCCATTTTCATCCCACCACGCGAAATTGCTTGTGACATGGACTTCGCCAAATTGCCAGTTGCATCACTGGTCGCTACTTTCGCCAAATCTTCATCCGCAAAGTGATACACATTTCCTCCTTGTTGAAGATCGAGTGAGGCGGGGTTTGAATCCGTGGCAACCGTCATTGCTGAAGAGCTGTCTCCTCGAGAATCTACCAGCAATTTTGGAGATGATTCGATTGGTGCAGATAAATTCCCCTTTTCCAATGCTGCAGCAAGTGCCCGTCGGCGGGATAATTCTGCAAGTCTAGCATCCCTCTTGCCAACCTGTTTCAATTCCATCCTGAGTTCGCCGGTGGCGGCCAAGTAAATCGCCGAACCAACAAACATCAATATGGCAATCATAGATTCTGCCAGATGCATTTCTTCTCCGGAGGATGCCCAGATTTGGGCCGCGAGTAAGCAAACTACCGCTATAGCTGGGGGAAGCAACTTCTCTAGATTTCGTGCGCGAGGAAGATAGATTGTCAATAAGCCTGCAGTTGCCATCAACATGACTGCTCCCGTTCCCATCCTGTTGATTGGTTCGGGGTCTAACAGGAGTTGTTGGTTTGTGCGATCGAGTCCAAAGAGAACGATTTGCAAAGTCAACAATCCCATTGTTAGACTCATCAATTGAGAACTTGGTCCAGATTCTCCTCGTGACAAAAGGATGGCAATGGATGCACAACTTAGCATTAGAATCCAGAATATATCGGCCCCTACATTCCATTGGAATACCGTGAATACGATTGCCAAGCAAATCAAAATGAAACGCGGGTTCCCTTGGTGTCGGCCTTGGACTTCAGCAAATATGTGAACCGCCACTAAGGTGGCGATTCCAATCAAAATGTACCAACCAATCTCATCTCTTGCATCCACAAACATCAGCCATACTGCCAAACCTGAAATTAGACCCAAGTTCCACAAACGCATCATGCCCGAATCCCGGAGTCTTGAACTCAATTCGGTGGCACCAAGTAACTTACCAGCAAGGTTCACACCTGTATCTCCCAATCTGATGTTGATGGGATATTGTATCAATGCTGCAAGTGTAAGATAAAATGCAACGTATAGTGGATCAAGAACAATCAGTACATCCCACGTGTCGATATTAGGTCGCGCTTCAGAAAATGTTTCGATGGATGATGTCCACAAGGCATGAACAAACATCCAACACCACGGAGCCAATACAGTTACTCCGGCGATACTGGGGGATACTCGTTTCAGAGCTAAGGCTCCTGTCGAAATATGAACGATGGCGAGCGCAATCAAGAGCAGGCGCCCTTCATCCCCTCCTTCAGATATGGATTCTGCAGGAATTAGAATCGTGAGTAGTAAAATCAGTACCAAACTACCAAGCCATAAGACACGATCAGTAACATTTGATTGATGTCGAATCAAAATTGAGAAGGTGACCAGCGATGCTAGAGACGCAAAGGTTTCGTAACCGGAAATAAATGTCAACGTGACAAGTTCGGTTTCTAAGGTAATGAGGGCGATCAATAGAATCGGAAGGGATGCCAAGAGCGGTTTGAGCACCTCCATCGGTTCAACGCCTCGGACCACAAGGTAAGAGCCCCCATAGACGGCTAACAAGGAGACCAAAACGCCCAATGCATATCCGGTTTCATCGCGTCCACTCGCAAGGAGCAGTAAGGCGCCAATCATCCCTAAACCGACGGAAACACCCCACAATCCAGGCGTTCCCAAACCTGTGACTGAGATGCCCTTGCTAAACCAATTTTCTGCTCTGGAAAATCGAGCAGCCATCGAACCGTTGATGCAAGTCACTGCCAAAGCAAGTAGGAACAATGGCATGGGGTCTACCAACGGGAGGATTTTCAGTGCTCCAATTTCGAGAGGTTTTGACTGAATTGCATGTAGGCCAATCCAAAGGTGACTGGAGGCGATACCCAATGATGCCAAGTTTCCACTTTGACGATGATAAGCAAGCCCGTGCAGCAGGATTGTGGCGAGAAGAATCATGACAACAATGCCCATTTCCCCCCCAACAGAACCTGCCGCGGATGCCAACGCCAAAGATACCAATGTGGCTTGAGCCATGATGGCATCATGTTGGTGCCTATATCCAACCAAAATGTTGACTACAATTAAGCCGATTAACGCCATTCCAAGTTGGGGTGTATCTATCCAACCCCAATGATGAGCGTCTAGGGCAAGTCCGTAGAGGAGTTTCATTGAAATGATAATCCAAGTGACTCCTAAGATGTGCATACCTTTGTCTGGAACCCACCTTTCACCAAGGGCGAAACCCATGGCAGCCAAAGATAGCAAACCGGCGGTCGCCAATAATGGGTCCAATGCTGTGGCAACTATCCATCCAATCAGACTGTATACGACAATCATTGTCACCATCAAGGCCCAATGCAATCGCCGTTCTCCTTGGACTGCAACCTCAGTAATGGTATCCAATTCAGGTGTTTCAAATACGGTTCCATCTGGCAGAATGTCACCCGGTTTTGGACCTGAATCTCGCTCAAAGGGATCAAAAATTTCTCCAATCGCAGCATCCTGATTCTCGTCGATAAGGGTGGAATCATGTTCACTACCGGCTGTTGCATCTGTCGGGGAGCCGGCAGGTAAAGCAGGTCGTTTTGCATCGGCAAAATTTTCCGGAGAGATGAAGGCATCGAGGTCGATTCCCCCTCCTAACTGGAATGAGCGGGAATCGATGACTCGGTCCTTGGCAGAGGACTTCTTGTCGCCTTCTTCATCCTCGGCCATGCATCCATGCAGCAGATGCGTCGCATAAGACTCGCCCCCTTTTGTATTGCCAATATGTTGGTCTCAAGTCCAATTTATTGGGCTCAAAGTCAAGTTCAATCCTCCGAAATGCACTATAATGGCCAGTGGGGCGCAAGCGGTATGGCCCTACCGGTCGTCGGTTGCGCTGACCGGCGTGGAGACCACGGTCTACATCATCATGGACTGAATCCAACCGGCACAATTCACTGGAATTTAGAGTGGCAAGCGTTGTACGATGCTGCTATTCAGCGGGGAGAAGGAAAGTTGACTTCTCACGGAGTATTGATGGCTGAAACGGGGGAGAGAACCGGTCGCTCTCCAAATGATAAGTTCGTCGTAAAAGACGATGAAAATGGTTCACTGACACGGGACATCTGGTGGGGGGATGTCAATGTCCCAACCACGCCTGAAATTTACCAAAAATTGAGTCGTAAAGTTCGCGATTATTTATCGAACCGTGATGAATTGTATGTGCAAGATTTGTACTGTGGTGCCGATTCAAGTGAGCGGTTGGCGATTCGGGTCGTCACTGAGAATGCATGGCATTCTGCTTTTGCTCGCAACATGTTTGTGCGGCCCTCTGTTTCTGAAATCGAATCGCATGTACCTGAATTCACAATTTTGCATGCCCCCAATTTCCATGCAGAACCAGAAATCGATGGGACCAATTCGCATGTCTTCGTAATCATTTCATTTGAAGAAAAAACCGTCATCATTGGTGGAACTGAATATGCTGGAGAAATCAAGAAATCGATATTTTCAATCATGAATCATTTGTTGCCGGGTCGCGGTCATTTGCCCATGCATTGTTCGTCAAATACAACCGGTGACAATACCGCAGTTTTCTTTGGTTTGTCAGGAACAGGGAAAACGACTCTTTCCGCGGATCCGGAACGTGCCTTGGTCGGAGATGATGAGCACGGATGGTCGGCCAAAGGGGTGTTCAACTTTGAAGGTGGATGCTATGCCAAACTAATCGACTTGTCCGAAGAAGATGAACCTGCAATATTTGCTACGACGCAAATGCCAGGCTCAATCTTGGAAAATATTGTTGTCGATGGGGATGGAGTGCCAGATTTCTCTGATGACTCATTGACGGCGAATACACGTGGCTCTTACCCGATTGAATTTATCGAAAATCGTACACCTGACTCGATGGCAGGGCATCCTCAGAATGTTGTGTTTTTGACTTGTGATGCGTTTGGGGTTTTGCCACCTATCAGCCGGCTTAACCCTGCCCAGGCTGCCTATCATTTCATCTCTGGATATACTGCGAAGGTTGCGGGTACAGAAGTCGGTGTTAAGGAGCCACAAGCAACATTTTCAGCTTGTTTTGGTGCACCATTCATGCCACGACATCCTAGTGTTTACGCGGATTTATTGGCAGAAAAAATGTCACAACACAATGCCAAGTGTTGGCTATTGAATACGGGTTGGGTTAGCGGTGGATATGGCAAGAGCAAGAGAATACGCATCAAATGGACGCGCGCTTTACTCAATGCAGCACTGGATGGTAGCCTAAACGATGTTGAATTTGTTGTTGATTCGCGATTTGGATTTGAAATACCCCAGAGTTGTGAAGGGGTGCCCGATGAAATTCTCAATCCTAGAGATACTTGGGGAGATGGTGCAGAATACGATGCGGCTGCAAATCGATTGGCTGAAATGTTCGGTGAAAACTTCTCACAATTTGCAGAAGGTGTGAGTCCCGACGTTCTCGCTGCTGCTCCAAAGCCGCTTTACTGAAACAATCTGGCTGGAAACACTTAGGCGTCAGCCTTGTTGGGTCAC
>DAVT01000066.1 GCA_002505685.1 Euryarchaeota archaeon UBA501
TCAGCCAACGCCAAACCAGAGCCGGCAACATAGGCTTGGTCATCCCATTGACAGGCAGCCAATACCTCATCTAACGTCCAAGTCTCCGTGGAGCGAGAACGCAGTGCTTTCAGCATCCGCTTCTCGTTATTGGACAGATCCACAGGTTGGCCTCCGTAGGAGGCCTCTTCGCGTCTTCCTCTTGACCGTTCCGCGAAAAACGCGCTTTCATTCCTCTTCTTCCCAGAGTTCTTGACCGCAGCCGACGCAAACATATCCAGCGGGCCTTCTTCCCTCAACCCACTCAACATGTCCACATGCGCCGCACAAAATACTGGTTCGAATCGGGTCATCCAAGGTGGTGTCAACGCGATACATCACGGAACCTCCTGCACCCGGTGGCAACGGGTCACTTTCCGGTGTCCAATCAGAGATTTCTTTCTCGCTCATCCCTTTCGGCTCCTCCTTCATCGAAATCGCCCAAACCAGCATGCCGCTACCAACGATACCAAGCGGTGCTGAAATTGCCAATCCGTTGGAACTTGTAATGGCGACAGAAATCCCTGCAGCAAGAAGAATCAGAGTCCAAGAAGCAATGAATAGATTGCTTCGAAGGTGCTGCATTTGAACCATCCATCAGTATTTGATTGCCGTACCGTATGCCAAAATTTCGACCCCTGATGTGCGGTCCTTTCCACCCCGGGTTCTTGACATGACAGTGGTTTCGAATCGAACATTGACGACCGCATCATAACCCGCTTCAGCAACTTGCTCTCGGAGCCTTTGCTTTGCTTCGCGACGTGCCCAATCAACAATCTTGGTGAAGACATTGATTTCACCACCGAAAAGGGTGATGATGCTTCCAATCCACATCTGTACCCAACTGGGCGACATGACGACATTGGCAGAGACCATTGAGAATTCCTTGATTTCTCTGTCACCAAAGGGTTTCTTCAGTGTGGTGAGTGTATCTCCTTTGGCGGCGAATGCCGTTTCTCGTGCGAGCAATTTCTTCTTTTGACCCGGCTGGTAGACAAATGTTGCAATGATACTAATGAGCCAAGGCCCAATAGTCAACAGTAAGACCATTGCAACAATGATCAAACCGATTACTGGCTCCTCTTCTGCCAAAAAATCACCTCACTGTGCGACCACTGCGGTTCCATATGCGAGTAATTCTGCGGCACCACCGGCGACCGAAGAGGTTGCAAATCGAACATTGACCACGGCATTGGCACCGCGTGCTGCGGCATCGTTCAGCATCCGGAACAAAGCCTCATTTCTTGATTCTTGGAGCAATTCAGTATAGGCGACGATTTCGCCACCAGCGATATTCTTGAACGCCGCTCCAATGTCTTTGAACACGTTCTTGGCGCGTACGGTTGAACCTGTGACCACGCCCAAGGACTGGGTAATGGACATTCCTGGAATCGTCTCGGTGTTGGAGAAAATCATGTTGTTGATATTTGGCTGCATGGCCCCTGCTTGACCGATACAGGAAATCAAGGTTGGCCTTGCGTGTTGTTGTTCGACAAATGGAATCCACTTTCTTCAACATGGCCATCATCCTGACTCTTGAGATAGCACATGATGACAATCATCAGCAGGAAGGTATTGCAAATTAGTACACCCGCAACCTCCAACCCTCGTTGAATCGAAAGCCAAGTTTCGAGACCTGCCAATTCCTCAGCATCCATGTTTTCATAGATTCCACTCATCGCACTTTGCATCTTTAGGCGAAGCCAAACTTGCGTGACCGTACCGATGGCCAGCCAAGCAAAGGTGAAGCTGAATCCTTTCCGGTCTTGTTGGAATAAGAAGAAAATGGCCGGGATTCCAGCAGCGATGGTGACAATTCCAGTCACGACAAATTGAGGCTTGAGGTCTTCCATTTCGTTCATCATGGTCTGAATCGATTGGTATTCATTCCACTCATATTCTGTGCGATTCCATTCCGCTTGTTCCTCTTCGGTTCCATTCGCAGGATATTCTCCCGGTTCCTCTGGATTCCATTCACCCAACAACGAATCATAGGGGATGACGGCGTAAATGGCGGTCCCAACGATGGTGCCAAACACGGAGATGCACAAGAAAATGGCCAATCCCCAAGACCACCATTTTGAGGGTCCTATGTCGACGTAAGTGACCGGTTGTTGCCACGGTGTGGATTGCATTCGTTGCCCTCAGGCACTAATGTGCCAAGCCTCAGCCAAAATACCTGCGGCTCGGTCAGCATTGTAGGTGGGGATTGAGCACAGACCAATGCGGATGCCACCTTTGAGTGGAACCACGTACAAACCTCGAGCCGCAGCAGCCTGCGCAATCGGTTCCGGTGTGTCGTGTGGTAGGAAGGCGAAGTATCCATCATGGCTCGGTAGCAGAGGCACACCTTCCTTTTCGCATCGAGCATTGAACAACTGGCGACGTTTGTTCAACATCTGTTGCAAGCGATCACGTTCACGCAACCATCCAACAAACTTGTCGACATCGGAATGAATCGAGTGCAGTGTGGCTTGTGGCAAACGTGCAGCACCTGACCATGTGCCTCTACCTGTGTGCAGCATGACTTCGACCAATCTGTCGATGAATGCGCGATTTGGATGCAGCATCACCATGGCTCCACAACGCTGCCCATACAGTGTGTGACTCTTGGAAGCCGAGAATCCAAAGCAAACCAAGAGATTGCCTGGCCAAATACACTCCTTGGAGAATTCAGAAATTGTGTTGCCCCATCCATGGTGTTCCTTCGAGTAGGCAGCATAGGCTCCGTCGATGAACAGGGTGATGCCCTTGTCGGGATTGTTGCTCGCCGCTTCAGCAAAGATGCTGAGTACGCGCGCGCGTGACTCCGAGGTCAGTGACATACCGGTGGGATTGTGAGCAGGGTCATTCAACCAAGACAGAACATTGTCTTGATCTTTCATCAGTTGGTTGAGCATTGAGATCAATGCCTCTTCATCCACCTGTGCATCTTCACCGGTCAAGGGCCAAGTAGCGGTGGTAATACCACACTCGTTGCAAATCGTGTTGTAAGGTCCCCAATGTAATTCGCGCAGTAACACTGCATCCCCCGGCGAGAGTAGGTTGCGCGCGGACATGTAGAGGGCTCCAGT
>DAVT01000075.1 GCA_002505685.1 Euryarchaeota archaeon UBA501
GGCGAACTGATTGCTCGATTGACCTCTCAAACCGCTTAAGGGCAAGAGGCTATTCCGGCCGAACATGGCCGGGTTTTCTGACCGCGCTTTGGCGATTCAGCCAACAGGCGTGCGGAAAATGTTCGATATGGCAGGGGACGATGTCATCTCCTTTGGTTTGGGAGAACCAGATTTCCAACCACCCGAAGTGGCCATTGATGCCATGTGTAAAGCCATGCGTGAGGGACATAACAAGTACACCACCACCGCTGGCCTACCTGCGCTCAGAAAGCGAATCGCAGAAGATTGGGCATCAGTTCAGGCAGGTCTCGATGAAAACAACGTTTGTATGACAATGAGTGGGACCAATGCATTGCTTTGTTGCTCGTTGGCCTTGCTCAATCCGGGGGACAATATCCTGTTGCCTGAACCGTATTTCCCCCTCTATGCTCCCGATGCGACACTGTGTGGGGCTGAGTCCAAATTCTATCCTTGTCTGTTTGAACATGAATTCGTCCCACAAATCAGTGATTTGGAAGCGCTTATCGATGAGAATACCAAGGCGATTCTCTACAATTTCCCAAGCAATCCGACCGGAGCAACCATCACCGTCGAGCAGCGTGACGAGTTACTCGATTTTGCCCGACGGCACGACATTTGGATTATCACCGATGAGGTCTATGATCGAATCATCTACGGCAGTGAGCACGTCTCTTTCCTAGGGACCGGATACGAGAAACTTCTACTCGTCAATTCCTTTTCCAAGACCTTCGCCATGACCGGCTGGAGAATAGGGTACATCCTTTCGACGAATTTAGACGCCATGAAGCAACTCATCAAGTTGCAGTATTATGTCACGGCATGCAGCAATGATGCGATGCAATATGCGGTTCTTGCTGCATTCAATGAGGCTAACGATTATCCATCTGAAATGGCCAAGGAATTCCAAGCACGGCGCGACTTGATTTGCGACCGTTTGAACGCGATGCCAGGCGTTTCATGTCACGTCCCTGAAGGTGCCTTCTATGTGTTCCCGAAGGTCGAAGTAGAGGGTATGAATTCTGAAGAAATCGCCATTGAACTTCTCAAGGGTGGCGTTCTTTGTTCTCCTGGTTCCGCATTCGGTGAGTCGGGTGAAGGTCACCTACGATTTGCCTACACAATTGGTCGCGATGATATTCAGCGTGGGATGGACAAAGTCGAGTCTGTTCTCAAAGGACTCAGAGATAGCGCCTAGGTGTTGAAATGTCTCTGAGTGCAGACGCCGCTCGTTTGGCCGTCGGGATGTTGGTGGGCATGATTTTGCCTCGCTTTCCATTGTTGTTTTTCACTCGATTCTTGAACATGGAACGGGAATTATCTCCCCATCCTGATCCGATTCGTGTGGACATACCATTGATTCAGCGTATGCTTCTCATGCGTCGAGTGCATATGATGTGCTGGCTGATTGCAACCCTACCCCTTGCACTTGGAATATTCGTGCTACGAAATTCTCCTGAACCATTCGCCCTTGGTCTCGTGGCGGGAGTGTCGTGGTTTGCAATATCTCGCATCGTCCCACTTGACATCCACCAAGGATTGGGGGTAATTCCTCTCTCTATGGTTAAATCGATTAACAATTTACGAGAACCAGAAACAGAATGCTGCAAGAATCCTGAATTACAATGGGAAGTGAGGTACGTGCGATGCAAAGAATGCCGCAGAATTTTGTTGGATTTACCCCGTCCCGATTTGGGTCGAATTCGCTCTGATGGGCGCATGATGGGTTCTCTTCGAATTCTACTTATGGATGGGCGTTCAATTTACCCTTCATCCAAAGAATCAGCTGTCTTCGAGGGTTCCGAGTTGCTCCGCAAGGTCGCTGAAGAGGAATGATTCATCTTCTTCAGATCCATCCACCTCTTCCTCTTCAATTTCGTGTACGTCGCTGCCCATGCCTTCCGTTGTCTCGCCCGGAGCGGGCAACGCATCGACTTCCCCCTCCTCGCCCATTTTCTCCCAATCTGCTTCATTTCCAATGAACCATTTCGGTGGGTCCTGTTCACCTCCACCTAACACTGCCATCGTTGTGAAAATCGCCATCGGCAATAGTGACAGAGCGACCAGTAAATCTAGGAAACTCGACTCTGGAATGATGACATCTTCGACGGGCAATACTGCTTCAAGAATACCTCTCTCAACCTCGACGTCTTGCCATCTGTAGTCAAGTCCAAGGCCTTGGAATGCCAATGAGACAATGGTTCGTTCCACAAGCCATAGTAGGAGTACTGGGAACAACCAACCCAATTTGGTGCGGTCGACCAAAATGCGTCTGGCTACCGCTGCAACACCGACGACCTTTGAGGCGATTTTCGGATAAACTCGCAAGCCGATGACCAGCCCGATGAGATAGACCAGCAACGCCAACTCAAGCAATCTTCTCTCCTGCAACCATTCACCGGGCACGAAACGAAGTACGAGCAAGGGTAGCATAATCAGTACCAGTTGTAGTGGTGCTGCAAGCAATTGCAGGCCCCCGTGAACTTCCAGTAATGGTCGACCATTTACGCGGACTTCTTGATACACGATTCGAGTCACTTTACCATACGGGGATTGGGTCAAACCCAAGCGAGCACGATCGACCAAATCCGCATCACGCAAGCGCCGATTCATACCCATGACAGGCAACCAACCCCCGGCATCCGCCACTCTGGTTGGCATATATCCGCCCACGGCCAAACCCAAGATTAGAGAAATGATTCCATACATGACTGCAGCGCTTATGATCCATGGTAACAATTCAATCTGTAACGAGAATGTCCAAGTTTCCCAATCCATATCCAAAATGTAAGTTACCGTAAATGCGAGAATTGGAGCGACGAAGACTTGAACGCCAACAATAATTGTCAGCCACATTCTCTCGATCAACGTACTTCTGTTCAGTGACAACAAGTGGGTTCGTGCACTTTGGTGTCAAGAGTGTGTCGGCCAATTTGGGGTCTCCCGGCGCAATTCCTCATCGCTCCAGATTATGCCGAAGCGGTTGACCCTGTCGTAGACAGGGTTCAACCAACCTTAAGACCGGCCCACGATTGGCGTAGTTGTTGATTGCGATGAAGACTGGCCAAACCACATTGATGCTAATCGTTCTGTGTCTTGCTTCCTTGGCGCCCATGCTGGCTCCTCAGGATGCCCTGAATACGCCAATAATCGAGCAAGAAACCACCGCTCGTGCTGACAATGTCGATTTCATCGTCGAAGATATTGCAGTGGGGAATACCACAGAACCTGCTGAAGTATGGGAACAGCCTGACAGTTCCTCAATCGATTACCTCCTTCGAGGGACAAGATATGAAGTTCGAATCACCTTCATGAACGCCGGCATCGGATCTCAGGGGCAAGGGTCATTCGGAACTCTACAAGCAGTTCACCCAATTGGCTTCGTAATGGAAAGTTGGGAATTCAACCTCACAGGTCAACAAGACAAAATGCAAGGTGGTCAGCGGAAAACCTTGATTGTCGAATGGACTGCAGATGCAGCGCACAGTATCCTCGATGATGATGGTCATCTGCATGGTGGCATTATTTTCCGTGGAGAAATCCAAGCCGAATTCGGCCCTGTTGAAGATGGCCCCAAGGATAACAACGTCTACGAAGAAGCCGTCCCTGTTGCTTTGTGGCATGACCCTATGGATGGCCCATCTATAACCTATGATGTAATGACTTGGATTCCGATTTCCTACACTGACCGCACACCCTCGGATGGTTCGTCTGGCATTTACGGCGGAGGTTCAGATTGGCAGACAGATAATTCATCTTCAGCAGTTGGGCCACGTCACTATCGAATTTCAAACCCCGACGGAGGGAATTACGCATCGAATACAATTGACATGTTGAAGTGGGGTTGGTTCTCAAGCGATGGTACTTGCAATGATCCAGGACATGGTTTGGGATATGGTACTATTGATTCCGACATTGAAGCAATTACATCGTATAGGTTCTGCTGGTTGTACCTGCTTGATTCCGATTTCCGTTCTGTTCACTGGGCGACCAAAGCATGGGGGACCATGGGATCCGGCGACGAACTGGCGATGGAAGCCCTTCGGGGTATGAATACAGTTGAACAGTTGAACCTGACCCAAGCAGGTGTATCTGCTAGCGAAAATGATTGGACAAATATCGTCTGGAACATGACTGACGTCCACGATGATAACGCCTACACCATTTCGTATACTAAACTCGCAGACAATTCAGGTGCCAATGAGGGAATGCGAATAGATGATTTCATTCTGTTTGCTACCGAGGTTGTTGATGAATACACGGTCACCTTGGAATGTGATGATCCGTTGCCCAATGCCTATTCAGTGATTCCAGCAGACCCATTTCCACCTTCACTATACTGCGATTTGACCAACAATGGTTACAGAGAAGTAAATCTCAACATATTCACCGAGGTTTCGAATGATTCATGGATGGCTTCCTACCCACTGCGTATTGAGAGTGATAACAAGAATAGTTTTGGGAACTCTGTTGCACTAAATCCACTGGATGGGGAAACCACGACTTCATTCTGGGTGAACTTGACAGTACCCGAGGGCGCCAATGTCGAGACTCTGAATTGGACTGTGCAAATTTCCGACCTTGTCAATGCTGAAATGATGAGTGAATTGACTCTCCCGGTTACAGTATCTTCATCTTATTCGGTACGATTGGATCAGGTTACCCCTGCTCTTCCAGCCTTGTACCTTGATCCAGGGGAAAGCGGTGACATCCTGATGAAAGTAAAGAATACTGGCAATCAGGTTGCAGGTTGGTCCTTTGGGGCTTACTTTGACACGACAACCCCACAAGGTATAGGGTGGGGTGCAAACAATCTCGCTTGGCTTGAAGACTGGGACGAGGATGGAAATTTCACCGAGATAACACAAGTACAACTCGAGAAAGGAGAAGAGAGATTTGTGACGGCCAGAATCACGGCGCCACAGCAAAATTCACCGGGGGATGTCGACATATCTCTGTTCGCCCAAGGTATTTCACCAGCTAGCGCTCAATCGGTTGAGCAGGTAGTCATCAATATGTCTACAATTCAATCGGCTACAGTAACCCCTGAATCATCCTCAATGACTGCACTTGCTGACGGTAACAAGCGAACGATGTCAGTCACCATTCGAAATGATGGCAATGAGGCAGAAAGTTTCGATCTATCAATCAATGCAGATTGGCGAATCGGTGCCTCTTTGGCGATAGATACAACGGAGCCGATTGAGCCATTTGGTCAAGAAATCGAAGTTGTCGTAATCATGGACATGCCACAGGGTTTGGCTCCAGAATATTATCCTGTCACGGTGACAGCAACTTCACAAACGGATTCGACCTACAGTGCGAGTGGCCAATATACACTTGAGGTCCCAGCGACTTACATCGTTGAAGTGGAAGACAAAGATTTGTCTGGGCAATCCTTCTCTGCGGGTGTAGAGGCACGGACAATGAAATTTGAGATATTCAATCATGGAAACGAAATGGATGCATTCAACATTGACCTTTCCATGGATGCTGGTATGAATGCAGAAATATCCAGTGGGGCTACGGACGGCCAAACCACATACATCGCTCCACAAACCTCGACAAATGTTACCATCAGTTATTCCTTTGATGATGGAGTACAGGGTAACAAGGAACTGTCCGTCACCGCGACCAGCGTCAATGGTTTGTCGGCCGGACAGAGCGTATCCTCAACCGGTGTTGGCAATTTCCAAGTAGGTACTCTAGGCTGGATTCGACTTGAACCCGGCCCATTGCTTCACATTACGGAACCAGGTCCTCATACGATTGGCGTAACAGTACACAATCAACACCCAAGCAACAACCAAGAGATTCGTCTCAGCGTCTCGACAGATGAAGCGGCCGTTTGGAACACCAGATATGTCCGTGTTGTATCTGCTGATCAGCAGTTTGAACTACCTCCAGATCAACTCAGAATTGTCTATATCGAGATTTACATCACAGACGAAAACCTTGCCAATTTTGACGAGGACACGATGGTCTTCACAGCGACTCTAAAAGTTGAAGCTACAGACGACAATGCAGAGGTTTCGATGCAGTTTAGTGCAGACAAATTTGTCGCCACTGATTCAAGTAGCGAGGAAGGCGGATTCGGAGCGATGGCCGCAAACATTGGTATCTGGGTGGCAGGCATACTGTCCATTATCGCTCTCGGAGTCGTTTTGGTTCGAATTTTGATGTCGACCGAACATGAGGAGGAAATTTCATCCTTAGGTGGGTACGAATCGAACATTGGCCTCCCCGATGCCCCCTCGCTTCCGGAAGCACCGACACTCCCGAGTGCAGATACGACGGCGAATTCGATGTATGGTGGTACTGAAGATTTGTTCTCCCAACCCGTGACGACTACCCCACCTCCTCCTTCAGCCAGTTCACCAGTCACACAAAACATCACAGTGAATATTCAGGACAGTGTAGTGCATGGTGATGTTGGTTCGGCAGCAGCAGATGCAGTTGCGAATTCAGGCCCTCAGTTGCCCGAATCAGGGTTGCCAGAGGGATGGACGATGGAACAATGGCAGCATTACGGCGAGGAGTATCTTCGCCGCCAAGGTGGGGCATAATTCTTCACGGCGCCTTTATGAAGGCCTCCTGAGTCGGCAAGTCGCCCCGTAGGGGCGCAAACTAGGTGGGATAACCAATGTACGGTGGACAACAACCAATCTTCATCCTCAAGGAAGGAACGAACAGAACTCGTGGAAAGAGTGCGCAGAGTAACAATATCGCTGCGGCAAAGGCGGTGGCGGATGCAGTCCGTACCACACTTGGTCCCAAGGGCATGGACAAGATGCTTGTCGATAGCATGGGTGATGTAGTCATCACCAATGATGGTGCAACCATTCTCAAGGAAATGGACATCGAACACCCTGCTGCCAAGATGATTATTGAAGTTGCCAAGACCCAAGAGCAGCACTGCTTTGACGGCACAACAAGCGCGGTCGTCATCGCTGGAGAACTCCTCAAAAGAAGTGAAGATCTCATCGAGCAGAATGTTCACCCAACCGTAATTTGCGAAGGATTCAGACTGGCATCAGACAAGGCGGTCGAACTCCTAGATGGCCATTCGATTGAAGCGGATGAATCCACCCTACACGAAGTCGCTAAGACGGCGTTGACAGGAAAATCCGCAGGCGCAGTGAAAGCATTCCTTGCTGACATCTGTGTAGATGCAGTACAAGCGGTTGCCCGCGACGACGATGGAGAAATCATCGTAGATCTAGACGATGTCAAGGTTGAGAAGAAACAAGGAGGTTCAATCAAAGATAGCACCCTTGTAGATGGAATCATCCTCGACAAAGAGCGTGTCCACAGTGGTATGCCTCGCAGCGTTGCAGATGCGAAAATCGCCCTCATCAACTCAGCCATCGAAGTCAAGAAAACCGAAGTCGATGCAAAGATTCAGATTACAGATCCAGCCATGCTGGCACAATTCTTGGAAGAAGAAGAGAACTATTTGCGAAGCCTAGTCGACAAGATTCAGGCCGCGGGAGCCAACGTTGTCATTTGCCAGAAGGGCATTGACGATCTTGCTCAGCATTACATGTCCAAGGCTGGTTTATTCGCGGTACGCCGAGCCAAGAAATCTGACATGGAAGCTCTCGCCAAAGCCACCAGTGGTCGCATTGTAACCAACATTGATGATTTGGGTGCGGACGACTTGGGTCATGCAGCCAAGGTAGACGAGCGCAAGATCGGCGAATCCGACATGGTATTCGTGACAGGTTGTTCAGACGCCAAGAGTGTCAGTGTATTGCTACGTGGGGGAACCGAGCACGTTGTGGATGAAATTCGACGGGCATTTGACGATGCCATCGGAGTGGTTAGTGTCGCACATGAAGACGGAGCAGTTCTCACTGGGGGCGGCTCAGTCCTCGCCTCATTGTCGCGCGATTTGCGAGCCTATGCTGAGGGTATCGGTGGCCGTGAACAAATGGCGATCGAAGCATTCGCAGGAGCACTTGAAGTGATTCCTCGAACACTGGCTGAAAACGCTGGCCTAGATCCAGTCAACACCATCATCGAAGTCCGCAAAGCACATGCTGAAGGCAAGTCTTCCTACGGCGTGAATGTGTTCGAGGGTGGTGTCATGGACATGCGAGTCGCAAACGTCCTCGAGCCGGTTCGAGTCGTAGAACAAGCCATTCAATCTGCCACAGAAACCGCAGTCATGATTCTCAGAATTGATGATGTGATTTCCAGTCGAGCAGGTGGTGGCGGTGGCATGCCAGACATGGGCGGCATGGACATGGGCGGCATGGGCTTCTGACATCAGAAAATTTCGGCTTTACGACAAGATAGATTGAAGAGTCGAGTTTAGGTGGGCGAAGCATCAGCCCGTAGGGCTGGGGGCTTTGAAATGTCAGATGCCGCAGATGTAAGCGCATTCCTGACAGATGGAGACCGTTCTCTGCACATATTGTTCGGCTCTCAAAGTGGCAATTCTGAGGACCTTGCTGCTAAGATTGGTAAGAAGTCAGCGACATACGGTCTCGAGGCGACCATTCACGATATGGATGGTTTTGACCTAGCATCACTTTCAGGCATGTCTCGGGTACTCATCGTCTGCTCAACATGGGGAGAAGGGGAGCAACCTGACAATGCTGAAGATTTGTGGCAGGCAGCAAATTCGGAAGGGGCGCCAAATCTGGACAAAACCCATTTTTCAGTCTGTGCATTAGGGGATACAAGTTACGAATTCTTTTGCGAATCAGGCAAGCAATGGGATACAAGATTCGCCGAACTAGGCGGTACACGCCTCGTCGATCGTGTTGATTGTGATGTGGATTACGAGCCTCCCGCAGCAGTATGGATGGATTCAGCCCTTTCTCACATGGCAGCTGTGGATGGTACAGGTGCGTTCCAATCTGCAATGGTTGAACCAATTGCTACCGCCATCGCGAGTGGAGGGGGTGTAGGTCAACAAACAAAGGCAGCACCTCCTTCTGCAACCGCTTCTGCTCCAAGTGTCGATGCCGGAGAACTCCAAGAAATAATGGAAGGCGATCGAGACCTACACATTCTGTTCGGAAGCCAATCAGGCAACGCCGAGGGCCTTTGTGCCCTGATTGCCAAGAAGGCCGCAGATTATGGCTTGGTCGGCCATGTTCACGACATGGATGGATTTGATTTGGCCAGCATGTCTGGCATGAAGCGTATCCTCATCGCTTGCTCAACATGGGGCGAGGGTGAGCAACCCGACAATGCTGAAGCCTTGTATCAAGCAGCTACTGGGGCTGGTAAGATTTTGACCAACACACATTTCTCGGTCTGTGCGCTTGGTGATACTAGCTACGAATTCTTCTGTCAGTCTGGAAAGGAGTGGGATCAAGTTCTCGAGACCATGGGGGGTACACGAATCTCCGACCGCGTCGATTGCGATGTAGACTATGATTCGCCCGCAGCCACTTGGATGGCAGAGGCCCTTTCTCGCATTGCTTGTGTGGATGATAGCGGCACATTCAACGATGAATTGGTTGAACAGATGGCGCAGTTTGCTGCTGGAGATTCAGCCTCGGGCGCTAGTGGGGATGTTGCCACAGTGTCCATGCCCGAGATTCAACTTGAAGCATCCGTGTTCCGATACGACGCAGATACCGGTCAAAGTGGAATGGACACATGGGCCTGCACAATCCCGGGCCATTACAGCATCATGGATTTGCTGCGTTCTCTGAAAGCGACCCAAGACGGCTCACTCACATTCCGTGATGGGGCTGAAAATGACCCGACAACTGGGGTGTGTGTAAACGGGCGACTGGTGTTACCAGGCATGACACGTCTCTGTGATTTGGTTCGTGACAAGGGTTCCGGTGCCAAACTACGTATCGAACCGATTGCAGCCTACGATGTAATCCGTGATTTGGTTGTAGATTATTCATCATATGACAATCTACGTGCAAATAGCAAACCATGGTTTGTGGGCGGGCATCGAGAAGGTAGCTATGTCGGCAAGGTTGTGATTGGGTCCATGGATGCCGTTGTGGCCACGGAGTTGCATGCTTCCAACGAAATCGCCAGCCCACAATTGTTGCATGCAGCAAGCGATTCAGTTCCATACAATCGATCTTACATCGGTCCAGCAATGATTACACATCTTTGGAACCGTTCCTGTGATCCACGAATTTCTGATAAATCTAGAACTGCAATTATTGAATGTCTCGCTGCAACAAACGGTATCAAGGCAGAGACAGATTTCGCAAGCATTCATCGCCAAGGAAACTTCGGAGCGAATGCGGCGAAATCGATGCTTGATGCTAAAACAGCAGTGCTTTCCCATGACGGCTACAATGGTCGACATGGCAAGCATGTCTGGTGGTATACATGGTCGATTAAGAGCAGCGGAAAGGTGAACGAGACTACACTCTATAGAACTGTTCTCGGCCCAATGGGTCTCTTGAGTAACGCCCTTTCAGGCGTCTCAGCCCGCATGATTGGTGGATTCACCAGAACCGGCCGCCCCATGTTCAATGAATTACTCGGGATGGTTGCACCACCAGCCGGAATCGGAAAGATGCCCAAGCAATTCAATTCACCTGTGGCAAACCACCACGAGGTAGTTTCTATCTTCAATGAAATGGATGGTCGATTCTAATGCCACTTCGTTATGCATATCATCCCGGCAATGTTGCTCATAGCAACGCCATGGAAGTTGCCGACACCATGCCATTGGCAGCCGAATCACTTGGAATTGAGTTGGTTGAACTTGAAGGAGCAACCAGTTGTGGTGCGGGAATTATCCGACAGGCCAACGCTGACCTTCAGGTGGCTCTCAATGCTCGAACATTGGCGCAGGCTGAGGCTTTGGGCCTAGATATCATTACACCATGTGCTACAACGGCTGCAACATTGCATGAAGATTTGACTGCATTGAGAAATGATAGCAAATTGATGGCAAAAACCAATGCAGTCTTGGAGCGAAACTGTGAACTCTCCTTGACTGGAGAAGTAAACGTTCATCATTTGTTGCACGTTATTGTTGACGAGGTTGGCATCGAAAAGTTAGCACAGGCCGTCAAGAATCCCTTTGGATTCAATATCGCTGGATATTATGGCCCCAATATGCAACAAGAAGGAGCGTGCGGTGGCGATGACGTCTTCGATCCCGACTACCTAGAACGGGTCATTTCAGCCATGGGTGGTACACCGGTCGAATGGTCTTCACGTACGCATTCGGTTGGTGTACCTGGGATATTCTCTGAAGAGAATACCGTGCTCAAGCAGACTGCTGCAGTTCTCGCAGATGCCAAGACAGAAGGTGCTGAACTCGTGGTAAGTGCCTGCAACCTCTCGCACATGTTGATGGATGTCTACCAAGGCAAAGCTGGGAAGGTTTCAGGAGAGGCCACCAAGGTTCCAGTAATCCACTTGACTGAATTGTTGGCTTTTGGATTTGGACACTATGTCGATCGGCTAGCACAATTGCGAACCCGTGTGATGATTATCGGAGATTAATCAGTGCCGTGCAATATCCGTACAATTTGTTGGGCGAGTTGTACAGATAGGCCTTTGACTTCAACGATTTCATCATCTCTTGCATTTGCCAATGCCGCTATTGTAGGCCAGCGCTCTAGGATTCGTGAAGCTAAAGCAGGACCCACCCCAGGGACCTGTTCAAGCATT
>DAVT01000060.1 GCA_002505685.1 Euryarchaeota archaeon UBA501
GTTGTGGTCAATCATTTCCTCTGGAGGAATAATTCCTCTTCCATTGGGACTCACCATGGGACACCCCTCCTCTTTCCTGTCGCTCTAGTCGGGTGACAGATGATGCAGTTGGTATCCCAACAAGGCCACGGATACTCGTTCTCAATCGAATCGATGTGTCCTCTCTCAATCATCTTCTGCCAGAACCCTCTGGAACACTCTGCAGTGTTGACCCAAATGTGGTGCTCAGGGAATGCCTGCCTGATATTCGCAATCATGGTTGTCCCATGGCCTTGGCATCTTTTGGCTGAATCAATTACAATCACATTGTGTATTTCGACCCAATCATCATGCACGAAAACTGTACATCTACTGTGGGGCATCCTCCCAATGTAATGCCAAGCATCTCCTTGTCTAGCGGGGATGAAGCCTGAGACATCGTTGAACGATGTTGTTTTACTAACACTTATCTTTTCACTAATTTTTTTCATTATTTCTGACATATTTTTTTCCTCCGTTTTTTCTTTTTGATCTCTTGAATTGGTGAGCGTGCCGGGATTTGAACCCAGGTCAGGAGGTTCGCACACTCCTGTGATATCCGCTACATTCACACGCTCTTGTAGCAGACTCAAACCGGTGAGGGTGTCCGGAATCGAACCGGAATCCAAGGGTTCGAAACCCCTGATGCTATCCGTTACACCACACCCCCAGTAAGCGAGCGTCGTCGTAGAGAAAACGCCCTCCGGTTCAGAGCCTAGAGAGTGAGAAAACGCTGGGTTACATTGGGTCGAAAGCACGCTCATGGGATCGAACTCGTCGGCGATGCCGATCCCACCTGCTGGAATTTTCCGTGTGCATTGTATTCACCTTTTGCCGCAGCAGGATGTCATAAGTGCATTTCCTATATGAACCCTACGCTTTTGTGTGCATTATTGAAAAAAATGCTTGAAAAGTGTCATTTTCAAGCCTAATTTTCCATTTACCCATAGGGTAATTTACCTGAAAGGTGACATTTTTGCTATTTTTCCGACGAAAAGACACCCGTAGGGTGTAAAAAATTGAGTTGTTTAGAACTCAATCAACCTGGAAATGCACGCCGGCACCATCAACATCGAATGAATCCACACCCTGAGGATGTTGTCCACCCTGATCCAATACGGCATCATTCGCACGCACTTCAGAGACGATGTGATCCCAATCACTTCCAAGCAGTTCTGGGTTCTCTTCATCAAGCCAAACTGAAAGTGATATGTTTGCTTCAACTTCAAGGTCAAGTTCCTTTCGTTTTTGTTGGACACGTCGAATAATCTCACGTGCCAATCCCATAGAGAGTAATTCATCGGTGATGGTCATATCGAGCACCAATGTGACATCACTATCTTCAGCTGTCATCGCTGCAAATCCTTCCCGCTCGACGCGCTTGACTTCAACATCAATGGGCTCCAATTCGAATCCTGCAATGACACAGCGACCATTCTGGATGTCATCCCAAAGAGCTTCAGGGTCTGCTTCAGCGAGTGCAGCCATGACCTTTGGCAGATCTTGACGACACTTGCGTCCAAGCGTCTTTCGATTGGGGGCTACCTCGATGCGTTGAAATCGATCCAAGTCGTTCTCGGTCTGTAATTCAAGGACGTTGATTTCCTCGGCCAGAATTGGATAGAACTCGTCGATTCCCTTGGCTCCAACCAACCAACCGGTTTGGCAAGGTAGACGTTGACGATGATCGTTGTCGACGCGAACCTTTCTTCCGGCTTCCGCGAGGTTACGAACCAATTGCATGCGAGTTTCGAGTTCAGCATCTTGATGCTGAGGTGTGGGCCAATCTGCGAGATGAACACTCTCGCCAGTCAAGTTACGATGAATGACATCGACCATGAATGGAGATACTGGGGCAATCAAACGGCAAAGCATTGTGAGAACCTCGTGCAATGTGTGCTGGCAGGCCAACTTGTCGGCACTGTCTGCTTCATCCCACAAACGACGACGACTGCGGCGAACATACCAATTGGACAAATCGTTTACAACGAATTCTTCCAAGTCCCGACATGCTTTGTGGAAGTCCCAGCCCTCAAATTGAGCATGGTAATCTACTGCGACCGAATTGAGCTTGGACAAAATCCAGCGGTCCAATGACGGTCGGCTTTCAACCGGGCAATCACTGGCTTCGGGGTCAAATGCGTCGAGAGCAGCATAGTCTGCATGGAACTTGTAGCAGTTCCACAGTGTCAAGAACATCTTGGCGTAGGTTTCGCGGACACCATTCGGGTCGAACTTGAGCGGATTCCAAGGTGCGCCAGCAGTCACCATGTACCAGCGTGTCGCATCCGCGCCTTCGCGGTTGAAGTGATCCCAAGGGTCGACGATATTGCCCTTCGATTTGGACATCTTTTTGCCCTCTGCATCGAGAATCAAACCAAGAGAAAGGCAACGTTTGTAGCAGATTGAATCGAACACAGTGGTGCTGACTGCCAGGAGTGTGTAGAACCAACCTCGAGTTTGATCTACACCTTCGCAAATGTAGTCGATTGGGAAATTGTTCTCAAACTTCTCGGGGTCGTCAAATGGATGGTGCCACTGTGCAAAGGATGCGCAACCTGAGTCGAACCAACAGTCCATGACAAAGGGCTCTCGATGCATGACTTCACCCGTCTCCGTTACGAGGACAAAATCATCGACAATCGGCCGGTGCAAGTCCACATCATCTGGGCATTCGGGGTTGTTATGTCCGGCTGCATTCGCCTTGGCGACTTCTTCCTGTAACTCCGCAATCGACCCCAAGCACTTCATCTCACCAGAGGCAGAGCGCCAAACTGGTAGCGGTGTGCCCCAATATCGTTCACGAGATATGGCCCAATCCTTGACGTTGCGCAACCATTCACCAAAGCGACCTTCACCCACCCAATCTGGTGCCCATTCGACTTGATCATTGAATTCCAACAGCCTTTCTTTGACTGCAGTCATTCGAACAAACCATGAATCCATGGCATAGTAGAGCAAGGGGTGATCAGTTCGCCAGCAGTGGGGGTATTCGTGAGCATATTCCTTCTCCCGGTATAAGAGATTTGAATCCATGAGAATCTCCATGATGGCGTCATCGCAGTCCTTGACATAACGACCGTCGAGTTTGGGGTGTGTACCCTTGAGGAAAGCGCCATCCATTCCAACGGTATGTTGTGCAGGGAGACCAACTTCCATGCCCAGATTGTAATCATCTTCACCGTACATGACTGCAGTGTGAACCACGCCAGTACCGTCAGTAGTAGTGACCCAGTCGGCCTCAAGTATGGTCCATGCAGTTTGAGATTCGCCACGGTCAACCGCATCAGGGAACAATGGCTCATATGCCTTCCCAACCAAGTCCGAACCCGGGAATTCTTCGAGAATTGTGGCGTGGTGGCGAATGACTTCCTTGAACAAATCTTTGGCGAGAATGACTTCTTCACCAACATTGGCTCCTCCCCGGCCCTCCCAATTCTCTCCTGCTGGTTGGTCGATTCTAACCCGGATATAGGTCACATCGGGTCCGACGGCAAGACCGACGTTACCAGGGAGTGTCCATGGCGTCGTGGTCCAAGCGAGAACAGATGCATCGTCATCGACGAGTTTGAATTTGATGTATACCGAAGGTTCGACTACCTCTTTGTAACCAAGTGCGACTTCATGGCTGGAGTACGATGTACCTGTTTGTGGACAATAAGGTAGAACTTTGTGGCCTCGGAAAAGCAAATCTTTGTCGAACATTTGCTTTAGTGCCCACCAACAAGATTCAACATAATCGTTGTGAAGTGTAACATATGGGTCGTCGAGATCAACCCAGAACGCCATTCGCTCTGTCATCTCCCTCCAAGCCTGCTCATAGGTCCAGACACTGTTGCGGCACTCCTCGTTGAACTCGGCCATGCCGAAAGCCTCAATCGCTTCGTTGCTCATCAAGTCCAATCGTTTCTGAACTTCGATTTCGACGGGAAGGCCATGTGTATCCCACCCTCCTTTTCGCTCAACGAAGTGGCCTTCCATTGCTTTCCATCGACAAACCAGATCTTTGTAGGTTCGAGCGACAACGTGGTGAATGCCTGGTTTTCCATTCGCAGTCGGTGGTCCCTCAAGGAAAATGAATGGCTTGCCATTCTTTCGAGAGTTTACCTGTTGGCCGAATGTATCC
>DAVT01000134.1 GCA_002505685.1 Euryarchaeota archaeon UBA501
ACGTTGAAAGAAAAGTGGCCGGGTGAATATCCACGTTCCCTAGATAGTTGAGTTTCTGAAAATAGTTCACGGATTGGGGTGAAAACGCCGGTGTATGTGGCTGGATTTGAGCGGGGGGTTCGGCCGATTGGGGCTTGATCAATGACGATGGTTTTGTCTAATTCTTCGTGTCCTGTGATGCCTTCCATTGGACCTGGTGCGGAGTCTGCGCCGTTCAAATCTCGCTGCAGTGCTGGGGCTAGTGTTCCTGTAACTAAGCTACTCTTTCCGCTTCCGGAAACCCCTGTCACTGCAACCATACAACCAATTGGAATATCTACATCGATGTGTTGCAGATTGTTTAGTCTAGCGCCCGTCAATTGGATGGTTTGTCCGTTCGGTTCTACACGTTGTTGTGGCACTCCAATCGATGACTTGCCCGAGAGGTAAGAGCCTGTGATGCTGTCTTTGGATTTTAGCAACTTCTTCAATGGTCCGTTTGAAACGATTCTTCCACCTGCTTTACCTGCACCCGGTCCAATGTCTACCAACCAATCCGCTTGACGGAGTGTGGCTTCATCGTGCTCGACGACAATCAATGTATTTCCTAAATCACATAATTCACGCAATGTGGCTAGGAGGCGGTCGTTGTCCCGACTATGAAGGCCGATACTGGGCTCATCGAGGACGTACATCACCCCTGTTAGGCGTGTCCCGATTTGGGTGGCCAAACGAATTCGTTGGCTCTCTCCTCCTGACAACGTATTGGCTCTTCGATCTAGTGTAAGATAGTCCAATCCAACCAACGCAAGAAATCGCAATCTATTGGCAATTTCTTTGATGATTTCCCTGCCGATGAATAGTTCCCTCTCAGTCAATTTTCGAATGTCTGGTACGTTCGGACTGGATCGTCCAATCTCTTGCCAAAAGGAATGCTCTGTCTCTCCAGTAGTCCATATCTGGGTGATTGCGAGGGCGTCGAGGATACTTGAGCCGTTGAATGTTGGGAGATTTGTGCCCCCAACAAATACTCCTCGTACGGCTGGGTTCAGTTTTGCGCCGTTACAAGAAAGGCATGGTTCATCTGTCATGTAAGAGAGTAATCTGGTTCGAGTTCGTTCACTGGTTGTCTCGGTGAATGTGCGTTCCAATCTCCCGAAAACCCCTTCCCATGGCCTATACATTTGGTAGGAGGAGCCTTTTTTGCTCGTGAATTCATATTGAATCGATGTTGAGCCACTTCCCCAAAGCAAAATGTCTCTTGCGTCTTCATCAAGTTCGCGAACGGGTGTGTGGATATCGAGGCCGTAGTGTTGGAAGGTTTGTCGCATCAAGGACTTGTACCAACCAGACATCATCGATTTTCGGAAGGGGTACACACATCCTTCATCGATGGTTGCGAATTCATCGATGCAAAGATCGTGGCTAAATCGGCGTTGAACGCCCAGGCCTTGGCACTCAGGGCATGCACCCAGTGGGTTGTTGAAAGAAAAAATTCGTGAACTCATTTCGGGCAGAAATGCTCCATGGGTTGGACAAGCGAATTCTTCAGAATATGGTGTGGTCGTTCCCTTGTCGGTTTTCATGGCCTTCGAACCTTCGGTGAAATTGAAATCTGCTTTTGGAGTTTCAAAGGATTCGATGGCTAGCCCGCCTCCGCCAAGATGGATGGCCGACTCTACAGATTCTGTGAGGCGTTGTCTGTTCGCGCGTGTGAGGCGCATACGATCAATCCGGACATCGATATTGTGTCGAAGATTCTTTTCGAGGGTTGGGGGATTCTCAAACTCGGCATCGCGTCCGTTTATTCTCCCATGTAGATACCCTTGTTCAACCAATGAAGAAAATAAATCTGCATGGGTTCCTTTGCGATCTCGGATGACTGGCGCCCACACCAGAATACCGTGACCTTCGTAGTGCCAAATAATGTCATCAACGATTTCTTGAACGGTTCTTCGAGCTACTTCGATACCACATTCGGGGCAGTGTGGCTGGCCAATACGAGCCCAAAGTAAGCGGAGATAATCCATAATTTCAGTGACTGTTGCTACGGTTGATCGCGGGTTGTGGCTGCCTTGTTTCTGGTCGATACTGATGGCGGGTGAAAGCCCCTCAATACTGTCACAATCGGGTTTTTTCATTTGTCCAAGGAATTGTCTAGCATAGGAGCTGAGGCTTTCGACGTAGCGGCGCTGACCTTCGGCATAGAGTGTGTCAAAGGCGAGACTGGATTTGCCCGACCCTGATACGCCCGAGACGACGACGAACTTTCCGCGTGGGATTTCCACATCGATATTCTGAAGATTGTGGGTGCGAGCGCCACGTACCACAATCCAGCCATCGTCACTCGGCATATTTCGGGCGTTGGCGCGCTCGTTCTTGAACTCATTCTAAAGGAACCATAGGGCGGTGATGGTGTCACCAGTGTTTGCTCCCGTATCTGGTGGTAGGTATGTGACTCCATTGTGAACGACCAAAGAGTGGATGTTACCACTTCCTTGGTGGGTGTGGGTAGTGCCGACGAGTTCGTCGCCCTCTTGTGAAATCAAAATACGCCGTAGGCATACTTTGCCGGGTGCTCCTTTTACGGGATCTTTCATCCGGACCCTGACCTCTTTTGTCAATGGGATTTCAGGTACCAACCAAGGTGCGACTAACATTTTGAAAACCAAGTGGCTACTAACAGGGTTTCCTGGTAAACCAAACAAGGGCGTCCCATTCCAAGTTCCGAATAATGGTGGGCCCCCGGGCCTCATAGCCACCTTCCAAAAGTGGATGTTTCCTTCTTCTTCCATCAATTTTCGAACGTAATCAAATTCACCCATACTCACTCCCCCACTAGTCAGGATTACATCGCAATCAAGAGAGTTGAGGGTGTTCCTTAGCCCCTCAAGGGTGTCTTCTACGATGTTGTGGTGTGATGGAATGCAACCGATTTTTTCCAACAAAGCGCACAAACCGTATGAATTCGATTCGTAGATTTGGCCTTCATCCAACTCTTGCCCCGGGGGAATCAACTCATTGCCTGTACTGACGACTGCAACTTTGGGTTGGCTACGAACGGGTATTGTTTCGTACCCCATTGTT
>DAVT01000157.1 GCA_002505685.1 Euryarchaeota archaeon UBA501
TTTGACCAGTGCCAACACACTCACAGGGTCTGTGGCTGCAAGAATTGAGCCAACGAGGAAACCATAGAGCATGCCGTGTTCCGTATCCGGCCAAACCAACTTCCAGCAGATGAATCCAATCACAGCGGTATTGATGAGTACACCAGGGATTGCAAGCATAGAGATTGGGCGCCAATTTTGTCGTAACTTATTGATGTGCATCGCGCTAGCACCTTCAAACAAGAGTGGTGGAAGCAAGATGAAGAAAATCGTCTCAGCAGTCAACAACCCTGTGAGTTCAATGTCCTCCGGCATCCAATACTCGCCCAACCACCCCACGGTCAACCCAACGATAACCAACGCAATGGTGTAGGGTAACTTGACCCAGCGAATGGCAATCGCAACCAAAAGTGCGAGGATCAGTGCTCCCAAAATACTCTGGAACCATGATGGGGGAATAGCGGACATTAGCCAATGCCGAACCGAGGCGATTCTTCAACACTTATGCTCGCGCGCGAGGGAGAATCGTGTTAACTGCGCCAATAGATGGCCACGTTTCCCCGAGCGTCAACCAAGACTGCGCCCATTCTCTCAGCGATTTCTTCGAAAATTGTTCGCCGCTCTTCCCGCTCATCGGTCAACCCCTTGTTCATTTTCACCTTGACCACTTTACGGCTACGCAATTGAGCATCCAATTCGTCGAACATGGCGTCGCTTAACCCGGAACGGCCAATTCGCAAGGTAACCCTGAATTCACGGTCATGCGCCATTCTGCGAATGTTGGCTGGAACTTCCTTCATCGCTTAGCCTCACGCACAAAATTTGGACCCTTGCGAGAAATTTTCCCGCACCGTTGACAGGTTGTGATTCGAACGCCTTGTCGAATTCGCACACGGGCTGAAACTCCGGGTCGAAGTAGGGATTTGCAATTTCGGCAAATCCAAACCCGATGATTAGAGTGAAGGCCGATGCGATGGCGACTACCGATTTCCCACATTTGTGAGGACGCAGAATCTACAGTTTCAGAGTTGTTTTTCCAAGGTTCCTGCAATATTTTCGAAAGTTGTTCGGACGCTTTTCCAGCGCGTTCACGTCGCAAAGCGGCGCCGCGAGGTCGGCCTCTTTTTCGACGCGCCATGGGTTCACCTACAGGAGTGCAGCAATTTCTTCGCCAACGAGATCAATGCCCTGGTCGCCATTCACAGCAGAGAATAAATCGCGTTTTCGATACCAAGCCGCTAGCGGTGATGTTTGAGCGTGATACGCCTCCAGTCGGTTTCGAACTGTACCCTCATTGTCGTCTGCTCTTCGCTTCATATCGGTATGTCCGCAATGGTCGCAAACACCTGGATTCGTGGTTGGATTGAATGTATCATGGTAAACTGCCCCACAACCACCGCATGTGTATCGGCCACAAATTCGCTCAACGATACGAGCATCTGGCACCTCGATTGCGATGACAATACTGACCTCAGCGATGTGCGAAAGTGCTTCCGCTTGTGCAACAGTTCTTGGGAATCCATCGAACAAAACTCCATTGACCGCATCAGATTGTGTTAGCCGCTCTTCGATCAAACCGATGATGACTTCATCGGGAACCAATTGACCAGAATCCATGTACCCTTTCGCTTCAACTCCAAGCTCTGTTCCTGCCGAAACTGCAGCACGTAGCATGTCCCCTGTAGAGACTTGCGGTTTACCAGTGATTGAAACGATATTTCCAGCCTGCGTTCCTTTGCCTGCCCCAGGGGGACCAAACAACACGATTGAAGATGCCATGGCAGGGCGAGATATGGTGCCTTATTGAACTGAACGGAGCCCTACGGGCCCCGTTCATGATTGGCCTGTACGCTGCAAATACTCATGGCCGTAGTGTTTCCACTGCTCCATTGTCCATCCCGCTGGAAGGCCACCAGGAGGCAAGGGAGGACCCATGTTGCTAGGTTCTGGAGGTAGACCCTCTGGTACTACTGCGGGAGTGGGTGGCAAACCTGGCGGAAGTCCCGCAGGCACTTTCGACCCCATTCCAGGGAGTGATGGAAGGGCCAACTTGGGTTGGCTTTGTGCCAAAGCGACTGCCAATTCATCCGCACTAACCGCCCCCGACATTTGGTCATCTTCTGTGGCGCCAATACTCAGTGCGGCTTCTCGACGGGCTTCTTGAGCGACGAGGATATCGCCGGCAGATGCAGATTCAATGGGACCTTCTACCTTCATTGCTCTCCTCACAGATAGAAGGGCTGTACCAAGAAGAGCAACGATCATCAGAGCGAAGATTGCAATGGTCCATTGCGGCAAACCTAGTGAGTCAAGAATACCTGCCACTCCTCCGAGTTCACCATCTCCTGAAACAGTGACTTCTAGCGTGGTAGAATCGTTACCTGTGGACGTGAATTCGCCCGCTAAACCGACAGACGTACCAGTGAAATTCACAACTTGTAGGCCTCGCAAATTGTCACTATTCAAAGTGAAAGATATGATTCGTGTCTCTCCAATCGCCATCATTTCAAGTGATTCCAGTTCAAGGGTGACGTCGAGACCATCAGGTGCAGAAACTTCCAATTGTACGTCACAAGCAATGTTTCCTGAATTGGTGACCGATAGATTTCCTGTAGCTGGACTGCCCTGAGATATTTCCATTCTGGTTTCAGTATCAAAGGTAATCCACAAACTTGGCACAACGACGATACCCAATTCTGCTATCTTTTGGAAACTCTTGCTCCCATCTAGAGTTTCAGCCTCGATGATGATTGACAGTGTTTCTCCTGGCCCCGGGGGAGTTCCAGCAGCAACAAGCAAAGATACGGTCACAGATGTTGAGGAGCCTTTTGCAATTCCACCTGGTGTCGTCGAGGCAAAACCAACTTGCCATCCATCGGGTAGAGTTCCGAAGGACCAATTCAATAGTAGGTCGACATTGCCTACGTTTTCCAACCCAATATCTGCCAAACCGTAGTCGCCAATACTCGCTGTGATTACGCCCGACTCTGGCAATTCAAGCTCAATATCTGCAATTTCTTGAACGATCAAGCGTGTCCGATTCTCTTGGAATCCTGCTTCATCCAGTTCGGTCCTGAATTCAATTGTGTTGGTATCTCCATCGTTTGCATTGTAGGGGACACGGACGATGATATCGATATCAAGGGATGTGCCCGGTTGTAGTGTAAATTGCAAAAATCGATCATCAGATAAAGTTGAAGTCGTCATTTCCAAGTCCCACTCTGGCATGGCAGGAGATGCTCGTACACTGAAGTCAATCTCGATATTACCTCTATTCTCAATGACCAAAGTATGCGCGATTTCCTGTTCATTTTCGACGGAAATATCCTCGATAAATCCAGACGGGCCAATCGGGTCTCCATCGCCATCATACAAATCTGCACTGAATGCTCTACTTACCCAAACCTCGACTCCGTTGTCGGCAGATTCGGTTGTCGAAATATCCGGATTCGGTAGGCCAGTTGAGGGGTTGATTGCAGTGGTCACACAGGTGACATCTTCAATCGTTCCGGCCGAAGGAAGACCATCCACGATATACGGAACTCTGACCCGAACTGGGACAGGTAAGAACTGGAGACGCGCAAGTGGGTCCAACGTGATTGTCGACGAGTTTCCTGAACCGACTTCAACGGCCCAACGGTTCGGAGTTTCGCAAGAAATTTCGTATGCAGTCTCCCCATTCCCCGTATTCAAAACAGACAGGGAAAAAGAGGCAAATTCGCCGGGTACTGCACCCAAACCATTGGTTCCTGCAAGAATGGTTTCGAGGCCTTCCACACGCAGAACTTCGACTTCTAAGCGAATGGTGTGTGATACGGTTGGATTCATGCGATAGTATGCGATGACATCGACGACATAGGTGCCAGGTAGAGCGTATCTCGCCCCATTGAAAGCATCCAAATCTGCATCTAAGTCCCGCATGGTCACGGTCACTTCGGTGCTATCTGACGCACCCCCTTGAGAGGTGAGCGTGAAGGGGCCTTCTTCCGAGGAGAATTTCTCCCATTCGTCTTCAGTTGGTTGTAGTGCCCCATTTTCTTCCATCATCTGGACAGGTGTGACAACCAGCACAATTTCCTCATCGCTGGTCCCTTCATTGGCCAACGTCAAGTCCCAAGAAACTTCAACGCCAGTTGACGGATCCAACACTTGTTTCCTAGCAATTTCCACTTCATCGGAGTCCGCAGGCATTGAACCATCGGGCATGTGCGGAGTGATTCTGACGCCAATTGCAGTGATGTTCAAATCCAATTCGAGGACATTGTTGTTTGTCCCATCTACTTCATCGTTCATTTCTGTGACATTGTTGGTGGAATCAAGCGTGAGACGAATCGTGTGAATCCCTGTCGTCGTGAATTGCTTTTGGAAAGAGAATGAATCAGAAGCCCCGCCCTGGAGTGGGTCCCGAGTTCCCGACCAAATGACTTCACCATCTGTGATGTCTTCAACCGTGACTTCGTAACTGTCGGTTGTGGCCGGAGCTTGGTTAACCCATGCCATTCGGAGTAGAACATAATCGTTCTCAAGTGGAGCCATTTGGCTTGCCCAAATTGAACCGTCAAATACGGCCAGATCACTAATCGGGTTCTCGTTTCCAACCGCTGAAATCACCAGAGCATATCCTTGTTGCGAGCCACCTGAATGGCCCACTGTGATGGTCCAATCTCCACTTGGCCCCGATGCCAAACGCACACGCTCTACATTGTTGAGTGAATCCTTAGAACCTCCCGTGGTCGAGAAACCGTTCGCAAAATCGTTGCCCTTGTATGTCGTGCCATCCGGGGAAGTGACTGTCAAATCCAAATCGTTCACCAGTCGAGAAGCTGATTGGGTAGCGGATGAGGAACCTTCGCGATCATTCCAGACCAAGGTTACATCGAGTCCATATGAGCCGTCGATAGCATAATTGTAAGCATAAGACAGGCCGGGTGAGAGGGTCTGTGATGTGTCGTAGAAGATGTTCTTGGCGATGATCCCATCATATGGATAGAGGCTTTCTTCAAGATCCAGCTGGCCCCAGCCTTCGTCCATGTTGGGTACATTGGCCGTACCCATGTCTCTGGCACCGTTAATCAGAACTGCCTTGATGAGAGCACTATCTGGATTGGAAATCGACAACTCGGTTCGCAAGAATTGGCGAGCCAAGAGAGCCGCACCGCCGACGACAGGGGTTGCAGAACTGGTTCCATCTGCTGACATGTAGAGTGGGATGTTGGTTCCTGAATGTCGCGCGCTAGAGCAAGACCAACCCGCAGGGTTCTGAGCCTCTTCTGCACGAGGACTGCAAATTTGGACTCCCGGGGCGACAATATCGGGCTTGATACGGCCGTCGGCAGTGGGACCAATGCTAGAGAACGAGGCTACTTGACCCGCAGAGGCTGTACCAGGTCGACCCGTAGTGGAGGCCCCTACAGTGAGGACATTCTTTGCCGTGGCAGGGGGTGCAATCGATTGTGCTCCCTGGCTTCCTTCGTTGCCCGCTGCAAAGAGGACAAGGAAATCATCGTAGTCGTTGAGGAACGAATCTGCGGAACGAGAATCTGACGTATATTGACCCCATGATGATTGAGCACCCCATGAATTGGATTGTACATGGGCATTCTTTTGTTGAGAATCGCGGAACATGTCGTACAGAGAACCCCAACGCGCCAACTGCCCAGATGGGTCGTGTTCTAATTGGTAGAAGTGGAAGGTTGCTGCTGGTGCAACACCTCGAGTAGAGGAGTCGCCAGAACCGTCACCCAACATTGTGCCTGCGACATGAGTGCCGTGTCCAGAATTGGTATCAGCTGCCGAATTATCGGGTCCGAAATTGTGGTACACTCCTCGGACTCGATTGTTGAAATCCCCGTGGTCTTGGTCGAGTCCAGAATCGGACAATGCGCCAACTTCGCCAGTCCCATCCAGCCCACCATTGTGATTGTTTACTGTTGCATCGATGGTCGAAATACTACGGGCATAATTGTTAGCGATACCAATCGTATCATGAGGCTCCACGAATAGAAGACGATGGTCGCGTGAAAGGGCTGGGAGCCAAGCCGCATCGATTCCAATCACCTGACAAAGGTAGGAATCACAATGGACAAATTCAGCCCCTGCCATGTACAGGTGCTCCTGCATCATGTCGGTCTGTACATCCATTGCAAGGGTGAGGTCTAGATCCAGTTTGCCAGCGGCTTGGTGTAAATCTACGTCCAAACGCCACGCAGGATGTTGGGCACCCACCCATCGTACTCGCTCATCATCTGCAAGTTGAATGATGGCATCACTGCGCGATTGTGTTGAACCTGGTAGCCGAAGAACCCAGGCGTCTTCAGGTAAGGTGTCGACGATGATTGCATCCACGCCTTTCGCCAATGATTCCGCCATATCCCCATCATTGAGATAGAGTTGCATGATGAGATAACCCGTTGCAAAAGGATCGTCACTGGCCTCGAGGTGTTTCGGCATCTCAGATACCTCAATTAGGGGGTCAAAAGGACCTGTTTGAACCCATAGAATCCCGTCTCCGGAGGAAATCTCGATAGTTGGCCCAGGGGATCCCTGTGATTCATACCAATTTTCGGCCGCTTCAGCAGCCGTCCAAAGTGGCTCTTCAACGCTGGACTGCGGAGATGTTTGGGTCGAGACAGACCACGGTAACGTCAGCATCAATCCAATGAGGATGAAGGGTACGAGGTTGCGACGCATGGGGTGTAACGAATCGCAGCCCCTTTTTGATAGTTGACGCCCTACGGGCGTCGAAATTATCCAATAACTTCGGTAATCGTCATGAATGCAAACATAGGGTTGATTGTCATCGAGACTTCTTCTCCATTCTCAAGCGGGCCGCCGACATCCTCGATGTAAATCGAAAACTCCCAAGTCCCGACTCCACCCTCATGTTCGTTGAAATAGGCCTCCATTGAATCTACTTCGTCAGAGTTTAGCATCAACTGCTCGCCGTCTAGTTGGGAACCCTCTCTCCCACGTTCCACGAACAAAACTAGAGAGATTTCGCTACAGTCATCGACAGTGCCTCCACTTGTAGAATTCCAATCATCGTACATGAGAGGGGCACCTGATAGCCCGACATCCAATTGATCACAGAAGGGATCGGCATCACTCTCCTCATAATCAAAGGTGATGTATATCGCAAATAATACGGCATCTTGAATTGACTCTTGATCAAAGGACCAGGTGACAACTTGACCACCTGCGACATTTACCGAATCAAAGTTTTCGCCGACCGAAAACGTATCGTAACTGACATCATACAACATCTTGGTTTGCGAACCTTCGGAATCATCACTGCTTCCAATCATATTGTAAACGAGATATCCACCACCGCCAAGTGCGAAGAGAACCAAAATGACAACACCAATTGTCACCCATGGCAACCCACTAATTTTCACATCGTCGAATCGATTTTGAAGAAGTGTGGCAATGCCGGATCTTTCTCCACTTGATGATACGGAATCAGCATCACCTTCTTCGCCAGGAATGGGGATGTCGAAAGAACGCAAAAAGTTTCGAACCGGTGCTCCAAACTCACCGAATGTGAACACTACGAAAGTGTTTGGAACAAGAACAATCATCAGGGCT
>DAVT01000141.1 GCA_002505685.1 Euryarchaeota archaeon UBA501
CGATTGCAATTCTCTCGCCATGCAAAGTTGTGGTTTTGACATTTAGAACAGGTCCAATCCCCATCCTTCATGTGGGATTTGTCGCGGTTGTCTCGGCGACCTCTACGATCATCACGTCTCTCTTTTGGAGGTGCGATTTCTACCGGTTGCCCAATCAACAGCTGCGCTTCGATATCTCGAAATGGAGTGATATGTACAACCGCAGCAGAAACTTCACCGATGACTGTATCGACCTTTCCTACCCACTTTCCACCGGGTAGTTGCATGACTTGCCCTAGTTTGGGCGCATCGCCTTTGAAAGGTGCAAGCATGCCTCCTTCATGGCTTACTTCACGTATATGTGCTTCAAACGCCATGCTTCCACCGATTCAAGGCGGCGGCGGGCCACCTATCAAGGCTCCCTCATTCTTGGTGCCGTCGACCTAGACCTGCGAGTGCAATTGCACCGAGCGCAGCAAACATTCCAAATCCAGGTAGCCCACCACCCTCTTCACTCGAAGAATCACTTGTGGGTGGGGGTGTTGAAGGTTCATTGCTTGGCGTAGCCCCAGCTTCATGTGTGACTGATGTGCATTCTCCCCATGTATCACAAATTGTCAGAATAATCGTATTGGTGCTTGCTCCAGGAATGCCAGAATTTTCCATTTGCCATGTCTGTCCAGTTGGTGTAATCACATCACCCCAGACATTATCATTATTTGTTGCACTAATGGTCACAGAATCTCCATCACTGTCATACCATGGACCCTTGATGAAGTAATCTTCACCATCCCAAAAGCTATCGGGGTCACCCCAAACTTCCATTGTTGGTGCGGCCGAACTCTTCGACACGCCCAAATCATAGGTGTGGGCAAAACCAGCCATACCCTCACCGGTTGCTGATATTCGAACCATAAACGGTCCAGGCGACAACGCCGAGAGGTCGACATTCACCGTGGTTTCTCCGTTCAAGCTCACCGAGTTGCTGCTGGTTTGTGCATTGTCCTGTACCAATGTCACGACAGCGTCCATACTTGGCATTCCAGTGGTAGGTGTCATCACTACAGTCGCTGAACTGCTACTTGTGCTTGCAGTTGCACGCAAAGGCACCTGTAGTGTGTAACTTCGATTCTCAGTCGTTTGGCCAGAAGAATCCATTGCGTGACATGTAATCGCAACACTATCTTCTCCGGCCGGCGCATCTGCGGACAAACCCTCTGAGTTACTGGTCATGGACCAACTTTCTGCACCCCAGCACACCATCAGTGGTGCGCCTACGTCATCTGTTGCCCATGAAGACATTTGAGAGGTTGAAAGGAATTGAGCCATTCCATCATCGGCAATAGGCAAGATGTTCCCGTCTGCTGGGGCGCTTGCCGTCCACTGTGGTGGGTTATCGACCTCTGGTGGTTCTGTGGTCATGTCGAAGAACATGTCCTGCCCTGTTGGCCAAATATCCATATCATATTCCACATGTGCCTCCACACGTAGCCTTGTTTCACCATCTATGCTCACCAAACGACTTTCTTGGGTAATCGTGTTATCTGACGTACAGGTGCCCACATAGACTTGGCTACCTTGGTTGGAGTTGTTTTCTTGATCGATCATTCGACCATCACACTCTTCAAACATTCCCACTCGAAGCCCCTCTAAGGCTGGGTATGTCACGGCCAAGTCGGCGTTGGTCATGTTGGAAGTGTTCATTGCAACAGTGAAATCCGAACCATCGTATGCTCCACCCAACGTCATGCCATTGAATTCAAAGGTCCCATTCAACCAAACCACGATTCGACACTCATCTGCCAATTCTACAGTAGTGTCACAATCCCGACCAGGTGTTACAGGTTCAACAGGAATTTCGATGCAATTGCTGTTAGCTGATTGATCGCAGGGTTTCGCATCCACGTGATTTTGTGGCATCAAATTGAATTCTTCGATGGTCAGAGGATTTTCCTCGGTATTGGTCCATGTAGCGTTGTACCAGTCGACCCCATTTCCGCCGCGATGACCACCTCCTGCCGTTGTACGGAATCCAACCCGTGGGTTTGTTTGCTCCACACATTCAGCTGCTATACTTTCAATGGCCTGGTATTCATCCGAAGATAGATACCCGTTGCCACCGCCAGGAACTCCCGCTTCTCCAAACAAATCCTCAAGGTCGGTTCGTACTTGATCGGAAAGAGTACCATTAATCCATGCGACAGCACTGACTTGTGCCGAATCCCAATCCTCATCAATGACAATATCGAATATAGCGTGAGTATAATTGAACATGTCTTCAAAGGTCAATCCCTCACATTCTGCTGCAACTCCTCCAGCAGCAGGTTGTCGTGAAGTGGTCTCAGATGGTTCAATTTCTTCTGAAATTTCGGTTGGTAGTTGGACCACACTTGTCAGCATCATTGCAGTAAACAAAACGGCCCAAAGGGCGTACTTGGATGTACTTCGCATACCTTACCGGCTTGCTTGACGCTTGAATATGGTTTCCCGTGAATTATTGAGAGCACCGCGAACACCGTAGGTGTTCAATTCATTGAGCTTCCAGCCAAGGAACGACGTAATCCGTGGCGTAAGGGTCGCTTTCAAACGGTAAAAAATCCGACATCAAATCGATCGGCTTGATGATGGTGAGCAATCGCACCTCTCCCCCCCACATTCCCATTGCAACGGTGACCATTTCTGCGATTTTATTCCCATCAATTTCGATATGCTTGAGAGTGTAAGGAAGAGTTTGGTCCCCGTAGTCATGCGACAAACCCGTGGCGGTCGTTTCAAGAGAAAACCACTCGGCGCGGAACCCGATACCTTCGAGTTGTTCAATCGCCTGTTTCAATCGTTGCTCATCTGTTCCTGAACTCTCCAAATACCACAATATCATCGAAGCAGAACCAATGGCTGACAAAGTACCGGGCAAACGGACGTGATTGGCCACAATAATGGTCGAACCATCAATCCAAATGTGCTGCTCAGAGGCAGGCCAAGGGGGTGCTTCCTCATTTTCAGTCAGAAATGGAGTGCCCCAATCGGCAGCACCAGTGGGCTCGGTAACACCTCCAAATCCAGACAAAAAGACCCCAAATACAACCGCGATTACCAAACCACTCCGGGCCTGCCAGCGTTGTGGCCACATCGCTCTCGAATCGTCTGAAGCGATGGCACGAATTCCCAACCCAATGGCTCCTGCAGGAATCGCCACCACCCAACCCAATGGTATCACAAAAATCACCGCGCAGCATGCAGTGATTCCAAGGTTGAAGGGGTCCGCGCGAAAGAAATCAGAAATGTGCACATGCGGGTATTTCCATTTCCACTCGATTGCAACCGCACTCAATACACAGAGCATCGGCAACAACCATGCGGCTAGTGTACCTCCGACCTCCATCACCCTTCGGTACCCCTCGAACCCATTGAATCATGTGGCTATTTGTCAGGATTCAGCCTCAATTCGCATCAACTCCTTGAAGGACGGAGCATACGGCAGGGTGAGGCCCATGCTGAAGTTGGATTGTGCAACCTTCCGCTACCCTTTGCGCAACCCCCGTCGGTTTCGACCGTGGTCTATGCGGCTGGGCCCAGGAATTCGCAGCATTGACCTTGAATTGAAAGCGGGGAAAATTCTCGGTTTGGTAGGGCCAAACGGGGCGGGCAAGTCAACACTCTTGCAAGTCATTGCGGGCCTATTGCCCTTGGAAGAGGGCACCATCACTGCAGAAGGTGCGGATTCAATCGAAGCTCGGAGAGCCAACATTGGGTACATGCCTGAACGAGTGACATGGTCGGGCCCTGGTACTGCAAAACGAGCGATTGAACGCCTGTGTGCCATGCGAAAAATCCCAGTATCAGAAGGGGATGAACTACTCGAACTCGTGGGATTGGGCACACGTATTGAAGATGACTTGTCGACATTTTCACAGGGTATGAAACAACGATTGAGTTTGGCCACCGCTTTACTCGGCGACCCTGGGATTTTGTTGCTTGATGAACCCTTGAATGGTTTAGACCCGGTCGCCCAAAGCGCCTTCCGCGTTTTACTCAACCAGTTGTCGCAACGCGGTGTTTGTGTCGTTATCAGTAGCCATACACTTTCCGATTTGGAACGACTCGCAGATGAATTTGTGTTGATGCACCAAGGTCGAATTGTCGCCCAAGGGCCTCTGACAGAAATCGAACGAGATCTCGGACTCAAGGCGACGTTGGAGATCGCTGGTCTTGGCCCATCCCCAGAAAAATTTGGTACGGATATTGAAGTCGAGGAAATCGATAAGCAGGAGGGCGAAGAATGGGCATATCGCTTACACTTACAACAAGGCGAATGGACCACTGAGCGTCGAAGTCAGTTGGGTCCAGAGATGACATTTACTCGCTTACAACACGTTCCAGCTGGACTTGAAACCGTTATTTCAGCAGCAACAGGGCTCGAAGTCGAAGATGCGGGATTCGCGATACTATCAGAGGTGAATTCCGATGATTGAACGCCTACAGACCATTTGGGATGTTGGCTTTCAAGATGCCAAACGGCACATTCGAAGTCAACGGATGATTATTCTCTCACCCCTGATTGTCATGACCATTTCCATGGCATGCTGGGGTTTTGCAGATTCCAGAATTGTCCCCGCGGGCCTTCCAACAAACACTCCCTCTCAAGTTCTGTTTTATTCTAGCCTCCCCGTGGTCTTTTTCTGTACATTGAGTGTAGTACTCATTGGCTTTGATTCCATTAGTAGGCGCCGCTTGACTGGAGAGTTGGCAATCGATTTGTCCCAGCCCATGCCGCGCTCGGATTACGCACTTTCGCAATTACTCGGCGTGTGGCTCGCAGCCATGTCACCAACTACTATTGCCATTTTGATTGGGATTTTCTTGATTCAGCAACAGATGGGAGAATGGCCTAGTGCAGCCGACACGGCAATGTTTCTAGGGGCCACGGGGCTACTGCTTTGGTGGTACACTTGCTTGCAGTTGTTGGCATCTTCCATGGCGAGAGACATCGGCTCTTCGGTGACGCTCGGTGTGGGTACCTGGTTGTTCTTCGTGTTCCTTTGGCTCATTCCAACCCTCATCGTTGCGCAAACCATGGGTATAGATATCACGGATCCAAATTCTGTTGGGTTTGATAAAATCCAAGAAAAAGTAGACCTGTTTAGTCCGAATGGTGTCTATCAGTTATTGATGGAAACTCGCCTACCCGCCGATAGCCAGCCACACCTCTCCGCGTCTTCAATTTGGGCACTAACTTTGGTATGGACATTATTTCCAACATACCTATTTTGCCACAGAATCGGGGTATTACGACCTTAATTCCGGTGTTTTATCAAAAAATTAAGTGTGGCTAAGAGAGTTTAGGGCGCCCTAAACATTATATTCGTAAGGCTATCGCGGCCGGATAACAGTCCACTATGGGCTCTAGGAATAGTGAGAAAATGAATAATGGAAAAATGAAGGGAATGACATTGGCACTACTAATGATGTTGTCAGCATTGGCTGGCTGTATCGGTGGCGATGATGATCACGATGACCACGATCATGAAGAATCTGCAATGGATGCAGCTGATGGAGGATACACCTATGCATCAAACGTCGATAACCATCGAAGTTTGATGAAGGATCTTTGCGACATCAAGGCCGCAGCCAGCTCTGATGGTGGCTACGACTTTGCAACTGCAAAGGACATCTACATGAATGGAAAGAACGCTGAGAAGGATGATGGCTCTTTCCGAACATTGTATGGATTTGCTTCCGCCGAGGGTAAGAAGCACTCATACGATGCTTACTACGACATGGCTGGTTCAGTCGATGCACACATCATGGCTGCAATGGATGGCACAGGAGCCTTCGAAAACGCCTCTGACACAGTCCGATACCAAGGAATCGCCAAGTTGACCGTTAACATGGGAATGGTAGCATACACAATCCACGAGTTGAAC
>DAVT01000039.1:0-14799 GCA_002505685.1 Euryarchaeota archaeon UBA501
GCCCCACTCACCACTACCGTAGATACCACCGGAAATCGGACCGACAATCTCAACCTGCCATGAGCGATCATAGAAGGGCTCAGGGGTTCGATTGAAGCACCATTGCCACTCATCGGGGGCGGCGCCTGCGGGATGATAGAAAGCATAGAATTGGTCCGCACCACTGCTGCTTGGGTAGGGGAACCAACCCATGGAAATCAGGTCGCCATTGGTCGCCTGTACAATGCTGCCTTCACCCAACCCTTCTTGGCCAGGAACCGTTGGTTTCCATTCCCGACAACCGGCTTGCGCGAAAATACTCGGGACATATTCGTCCCACGTATGTCCTCGGTCCAAACTCCAAGTAGGGTACTCCCCACCGAAATTGAGAATCACACCTTCCTTGGTGGTGGCCAGATAATGCTCGCAGCAGTTGCCACCCTCCTCATTACCGAACACGGCCCAGTCCATGTCGATGGTGTGGTTGATTCCGAGATCGGTGGTTGAGAAATTCCTCGCATCTTCATGCGCAGACGCATCTATGAGAGCATATGCATCAAAAATTGGGTCACGAATCGTCTCGACCGGCTTCTCGTCCCCACCCATGCATCCAGCCAATACTTGACTGACCACGATGAGGGCGATAATGGCGGTGCGGCCCGGACGCTTCATGCTCACGCGTGCGTGCGCGTGTATTTCTCCCCTTCGCGCCAATGGGTTTGTCTTATGTGGCGGTTTGCACTGGATGATTCAATGGGCTCAAGTCGTCTCTCCATCATCCTCTGTTCGCTATTCCTGCTCAGTGTCGTACCATTTACACATGTGACTGCGGATGAATCTGATTCATGGAATCATGACCACGTTGTGATTAGTGAAGTTCTAGTTAGTCCAAGCAGCGCCAATTACAACGGTACTGATTGGAACGGTGATGGCTATATTGGTTCTTCGTCAGATCAGTTCATTGAACTGTGGAATCCAACAGACCAAACGTTCAACATTTCCAACTGGGTTTTGGATGATATCATCGGTGGAGGGAGTCCGGCCTGTAACATTGGCTGGGACACTGAATTGGCACCCGGTGAACGTCTTGCATTCTTCCGAGATTACACAAAAATCGAGTTGGATTGGCACTCCGGGGATTCTGTGAATTTGTTGGATGATCAAGGAAATTTGGTACATTCCATGTCTTACCCTGCTAGAGATGAGGGGTACGATAAGGCATATACTCTACAGGAAGATGGCACATATTGGAAATATTGGGGCAACCCCTCTCCAGGTGTTGATGACTTCTCTAATTGGACGGGCCCAAGTTCAGGAGGAAACTGTTACACCGTCACCGATACATCGATGATGCGCGAATACATCCTAACTGGAAGAATTGTCACCATGACCGGTGAAGCGGCCTTCTTTGAAGGTGGTGTGCTGATTCAAGATGGCAAGATTACTCAAGTATGGAACTCACCCGTTGTCCCTACTCAACATGCCGGTATCGAGGTCATCGAAACTGAAGGCACCATCTATCCAGGTCTAATCGATTTGCACAACCATATGCACTACAACCACATCCCTCTATGGGATTTTGAAGTCCATCTATCTCCAGCCTCACGCTCTGAAGAGGGAGGATACACCAACCGATATCAATGGGGTGATAACTGGGATTATGGTCCCAGTATCACTTGGATGAAGACGAATGTTCAGCAAAGCAATCGTTGGGATATGTCGAATGAACAGATGAAGTATGCTGAGGTACAAGCAGTCGCGGGTGGTGTCACCGCAGTTCAGGGGTCACCAAGTAGTGGAACCGATGCTTGGGATAGCATTCTTTCGCGAAATGTCGAGTTGTACAACTTTGGTCAAGATGGCATGAGCACATGTGCGGTTTGTGACGCTGCTAAAAGTCAAGGGACTTGCCAACTCAACGGTAACACCGTTGTAGATTCCGATGGTGATGAAGCATATGCGAATGATAAGGACGCTTGTTTGGCAGCAGACTCAAACTATACTTTCGAATACGATTATACTGGAAATCATTTGATTTCTCAAAACCAATCTGGTTCCCTGAACGCTTGGTTTATTCACGTATCTGAAGGCGTGGACGCATCTAGCAAAGCCGAGTTCGATGCACTTTACGATAAGGGTTTGGTGATGGATCAAACCGTAGTCATTCATGGCACAGCACTCGATTCTAGTCAATTCGAAAAGATGGCGCAAAACGGTGCAGGTTTGGTTTGGTCCCCCATCTCCAACCTATTGCTATATGGAAATACAACCGATGTGGTTGCGGCTGACAATGCGGGGGTTACAATTTCCTTGTCACCCGATTGGGGGCCCAGTGGTTCCAAATCGAATTTGCACGAGTTGAAGACTGCTGATTTGTGGAATCGTGAGATTCTCGGAGGGCACTTTAGCGATTATGAGTTGGCTCAAATGGTGACCAGCAATGCGGCTGAAGTGAGCAATTGGGACGCCTTCGTAGGTCAAATCGAAGCTGGAATGTATGCCGACTTGGTCGTCCTAGATACCTTCCATGAGAATCCCTATCGAAACTTGATTGAAGCCATTGACCGAGATGTACGCCTCACCGTAGTCGAAGGAAAGGCAGTGTTTGGTGACATTGATCTGATGACAGCCCTCCAGGGCGATGATTGGGAATATGTCAATGGAACTGGATTCTCAAAGGCCGTTGATGTCACTTCAATGTCGGTCGAAGATGGTTCACAATCTTGGGAGAGTATCGAATCGGGTTTGGCCATGGCCATGCGCAATGAGGTATCCGATATTCGGGAGCATTGGGGAGAAGTCTCAGATTTGAATACCGATGAAGAAGTCCAAGAGTACCTCGATTCGAAGTTTGATGGAGATTACAATGACGGTCAGTCTCATCTGAAGAATTTGACCTTGGACCCCATTTACACGATGAACGACGATCGCTATTTCGACGTCATTAACCGCTCCACTCACGCAAATTTCCACATTGACATGTCCAAGTTGTATGATTACTACGATGTGACCTACGATGAAGACTCCAACCGCCCGTACATCGGGGATGCAAACTACACACCAGACGACGATGATATTGTTTGTCCGACTGACCTTTGCTGGGATGGCTCAAGCCGAGATCCAAGCGATTGCTCCTGTCCACCTGAAGTTGAGCCAGAGCCGACAACAGACAATATCACGGTTGACATGGCTGATTACGAAATTACGGGTGGATTCGATGGAAAGGAGAACTTGACTGCAAAAGTTGTTGGTAATCTACTCATCATTTTCGAAAACCGAGTTGAATCTACACGGTATACTCTCATCTATTCTGACAATCGATACATGGCAACCGATGGTAGTTCAATCAGTTTCCAAAGCTACAACGAATCATCCCACACTTACACTGGAGTAGATTGGAATGGAGATGCGTTTACGCTAACCGTACTACAAAACGGTCTTTCAAATGACGATACAGATTTGGAATCGGAATCATCCAATACGGATCTACTCATCAATTTGGGTATCATCGCCTCAATTATGGTGATTATTCTCAGTGGTATGGCCATTATGTCGATGATGCGGAATCTAAAGGATGCAAACACAATTACAACCCCAATCGGTGATGAAACCGAGCAAATGTTCGAGGAAGCCGTTGAAGATGAAGTGGTTGAAGATGAAGAATTAGAGGATTAATCCAAAGTCCAAACCACACCATCGGGCGTATCTTTGACCGAGACACCCATCGCTGCCAGTGCATCGCGAATCTCATCTGCACTGTCCCAATCCTTGGCCGCTCTAGCGATGGCGCGACGGGCAAGCAATTGCTCAACTTGATCTTTGACCGCCTGTCGAGCAGGGTCTAGGCTTGGGTCATGAACTGCCATGGCCACCTCTTTTTCGGGTAGCAACCCCAATACCGTACCCGCAAATTCTTCCAACCAATCGATTGCATACATGGCGAAAGCGGCGGTATCCATCTCATCGATTTCCTCGTTGTTCAGAATTTGAGGAATCAATCGAGCCCCATTGCTGACCTTGGCCAATGCTTGACGACTGTTGAAATCATCATCCATTGCAATTGCTGCATCCTGCAGGAGTTTTTCGAGAAGGCCGAGTTTACTTGCTAGGAAATCATTCGAAGCGACATCTGCTTGAGGCAAACGAGGTGCTTCTTGCATTCCTGCCTTCTTTGCCTGTTCGGTAATCACCAATGCATGCCCATAGGCTTCGACCAGTTTGGCATGGTGGCCCTTTGCATCTTCCAACAGTTGCTCTGTGAGGTCGATAGGTGAGCGATAATGTGCATTCAACAAGGCATGTCGAAGCACGAGTGCATCGTAATTTTTGAGAGCCTCACGCACAGTCCAGAAGTTGCCCAATGATTTGCTCATCTTTTCGCCATCAATGTTGACGAAACCGTTGTGCATCCAGTATTGCACCAACGGAGTCTTGCCTGTGCAGCATTCCGATTGGAAGATTTCTGCTTCATGGTGGGGGAATCGCAAATCATGTCCTCCTCCATGAATATCGAATTGTTCTCCAAAGTGCTTGAGTGACATAGCACTGCATTCGATATGCCACCCCGGTCGACCATCCCCCCATGGAGAGGGCCACGAAGGCTCACCCGGTTTGGCAACTTTCCAAAGTGCGAAATCCTTGTGGTCCCGTTTTCCAGATTCCTCAACACGTCCGCCCGCACCCGCTTTGACGGCATCAATCGACTGTCCCGTAAGCATGCCATACTTCTCAGGCGCTGACGCGATGCTAAACCAGACACCATCCTCTGCCACATACGCATGCTCTTTGTCGATGAGTTGTTGAACCATGTCGATGATTTCAGGAACCACCTCTGTTACCCGAGGATAGTGGTCTGCGCGTAGAACATTCAGTTCATCCATGACTTCGTAGTAATCTGCAATATTGCGGTTGGCGACTTCAAGAAAATCAACCCCTTCTTCTGCTGCTGCATTGATGATTTTATCATCGATATCCGTGAAATTTTGAACATAATTCACTGTCCATCCACTGGCCTCCAGCCAGCGGTGTATCAGATCAAAGGCAATGTAACAACGAGCGTGACCCAAATGAGAAGGAGAATACGGCGTAATACCACAAACATACATGTCAACCTCGCCGGTTCGCGCGGTTTCGAACAATCTTTTCTCGCGTGTTCGCGTGTCGTAGACGTGTAGAGCCATGCTTGAACTCAACCTTGACTGTATGTGATTCCAAAACCACCCCGGGGGTGATTCCAACTTAGTGCCCCATCCGTGCACATGAGGAAGCAGGTTCCACATTCAACGCAGTCTTCGTACTGAAATTTCATCTCTTCAAGACCAACATCCCGGAACATGTAGCATTGTGCAGGACAACCCCAAACGCACATCATCGAATCACAGTCGCCACATTTCTTGGTGTCAACAATGATGTGGGCATGCTCATGATCATCGACATTGTATCCAATCAATCCAAGTCCATTTTTCACATCGTAAGTAAACAATCCAAGTTTTGTTGTTTCAGTCATGTTTTCACCTCAGAGTTTTCTACCCGTCAACGCCAACTTCAGCATACCGAAGAGACCCATCCCCTTCTTGTTTGCTTTGTTCTTTGCACGCATTTCCTTGCGAACTTGGCGCAAAACCTTCTCTGCCGGGACCTTTTCTTCCCCGATTTCACGGAAGACTCTGTTGGCTGTTTTGCCAACCAATTCAGGTACCCATGTGAAGTTTGCAGGGTTGTTCAGGAATTTGGTCGCGGGTTCAAATCGCTTCAAATCCCGGTAAATGTAACTGGCTTTGAGTGATTTCGTGTAGGTTGCATCGAGTGCTTTGGCACTGACATCATCATTGGCAATACAAGATGCAATTGCTTTTCCAGCCAATTTCCCAGAGTGGAGGGCATTGTTCATCCCTTGGATTTGCATTCCATTGGCAAAGACAAGACCAGCCGCATCCCCCACAACCAGTGCTCCATCGCGAGTAAACCGGTGTGGCATGCGGTGTAGGCCGTACTCTGGACAAAGGTGTGCCCCATATTCAATGGCCTCTCCACCTTCAATCAATGCAGCAATCGCTGGCTGTTCCTTGAATGCCTGATACAAATCATACGTGTGTATTCCTGATGGCAATGAACTCAACTGAACAATAATTCCACAGGAAACAGTTTCACGATTCGTGTAGAAGAACCCCCCACATCGCGGATAAAGTCCGTCGGTGACAGGATATTCTTTCCATGCCTCATGTGCCATGTCCCGGTACAATGAGAGGGCCAATTCCATGGCCATTCCACTGGGTGGTCTCTCCTCATCACCTGGGAAGCAATTGAATCTCTCATCAATCCTTTCTTTGCCCAAATGAATAACTTCTTTCACACCCAGTAACAGGTCTTCTTTGGATTGAGCATTCAACATTGAGTCAAAGTGATAAGTTCTAGTCAGAATAGAATTGCTTCCTTCAGCGATTACCACCATTTTACTCGTCATGACTTCTCCATCTTGGACAATCCCTCGAATCTTACCATTTCGGATTTTTTCAACAAGTTCCTTTGGGAAATTATCAATTTTCCACTTTTGAGCAGCCCCTTCCCCACTATCTTCTGCAGGATCGGTTAGATCTCTAGCTGTATATGATTCAGGGTCTAAACCATCGATGTGAAGTTGATCGATTTTCATCCCAGGCATGACAAAGATACCTGCTTCCTCCATTTTTTCTGCCATCCAAGCATCTGCTTTGGCGCGAAGAACAGACCATGAAGCACGCTGGCTTGGCTCTTCGGTGCCTCCTGTCCCATCCCATGAAGCAAATTTACCTTCGACGAAGAGCGCATCCTCACTACTCAGAAATCCAACTTTCTTGTGATTAATCGCTCGTTCAATGCCGGGGCAATCCATTTCCCAATTGCCCAAGAATTCCTCAAAATCATCTAGTTCTCTACCCCAAAGGATACCACCTGTGAGATTTTTGCTGCCGATGGGTTCACCTCGATCGACAACCAGAATCCTGTCGCCCTCAATGCCTTCTTTCAGCAACTGAAATGCAGTTGCCGCTCCGGCGAAACCTGCTCCGATGATGATGACATCGAAATCAGTCTCGTCGTCCACTTTCTCATCTCCGATGCTATCGCTAATGACAATCTACCCTTGAGACTTGTTCTCGCGCGCCCGCGAGAGATACCGATATGAGGTGCCACCCCTACGCCTCTACATGGTGCTAGCAAGTGCCCCCGGGAAATGCATTCTCTTCGGGGAGCACGCGGTCGTTTACGGGCAACCTGCAGTGGCGGTGGCAATCGATGGAAGGGTCCGCGTCTCCATCGAACACTCGGATTCAGGTTGGCTCATCGATGGAATGAGATTCGACAAGGGAAAACACCCCCATATGGATGCCATGCTAAAGAAAATGTGGACCGATAGTGGCGGCAGCCCCCTTTCCGTGGGCGTAGAAAGCGAATTGTTTGGTGCAGCGGGCTTGGGCTCAAGTGCGGCGATTTGTTCAGCTGTCGCAGCCGGCTTGCTCAACCTTCGAGGTACATCCGGCGATGAATTGCCCCTTTCCGGTATTGCAACTACGGCACATCTTGCCGAAGCCGAGGCACAGGGAGGTCGAGCAAGCCCCATTGATACGAGCACGGCAACCCTTGGAGGAGCGATATTGGTCTCCGACAAAAAAGAAAAATCTGCAGAATGGATGTACACACGGGACTTACGTATTGATGGTATTCGTCGAACATGGGAAGTACATCGAATTGACCTTCCATCATCACTTTCCGAAGCCAGCCTCGTCATTGGATTTTCAGGCCGGCCTGGCCCAACGGCGCAAATGGTGTCCAAAGTTGCAAACTTGCTTTCGACTCATCCTGAACGCATGGAAGATATTGAGCGCATTGGAAATGTCACTCGGGCTGGAGTCACAGCGTTAACTCTAGGAAACTTACAGGCCGTTGGAATTGCGATGAATGAGTGTCACCGCCTTTTGCAAGGGATTGGAGTATCGGACGAGGATTTAGATCGAATGGTAGAAGCGGCTCTTCCGACCAGTCTTGGGGCAAAACTCACCGGGGCCGGCGGAGGGGGCTGTATGATTGCACTGACCATGGAACCTCGACGAACAGCCGAGGCAATCGAACTCGTTGGAGGTCGAACGATGGTGTCTCAATTAGGTGCCCCTGGCGTTCGTATTGAAAACGACTGACTGAGGGTCTAGATTCGAAATTTCATTATAAACTTCGGCAACTGCTCATTTATATAGGGGTTGAAGTACGCGAGCCCATGGCAACAAGTGATGAAGAACGCCTGACAGTAGTGAATGTAGTTGCATCGACCCGTGTGGCAGAAGAGTTGAATCTGCCCGATATTGCAATTCAGTTGAATTGTGAGTATGAACCCGAACAATTCCCTGGTGTAGTTTACCGTGTTGTCGACCCAAAGTTGGCCATCCTCATGTTCCGTTCGGGCCGTGCAGTATGCACCGGTGGAAAGAACGAGGACAACATCCACACAGGTATCGAGCGCATGATTGGTGATCTTCGTGCAGCTGGAATTGAAACTTGGGAACTCGATGATGTTCAAATCGAAGTCCAAAACATGGTTGCGACCTACGCTCTTCACTATCCTGAGGATTATGATGGCCGCGACAAGTGGACAGATGAGCCTCTGGCTGGAGAACCTCGAAAGTTGAACCTCAACCATCTCACGTTCCACTTGCCTTTCGACAAGGTAGAATACGAACCAGAGCAGTTCCCTGGCCTCATCTATCGATTGGATTACCCCAAGGTTGTCTGCTTGATTTTCGGTAGCGGTAAGATGGTGATTACCGGTGCACGCCACAAGGATGAGATCCTTGAAGCGGTTGAAATCATCCAAGACGAACTTGCTGACCTTCTCTGAGGTTTGTCCATGACCGACGACGTCGGTCCCCTTCGGTTGGCGCTAGCCAAATTCGTTTACATCGTACACGTCGGAGTGACATTTTTTGTTCCTTGGGGTTGGCTTTTACCTTGGCCAGAAGCTTGGTGGTTCGGACTTTTCTTCATTCCGACCATGCTAATCCATTGGAAGACGGCAGATGTTTGCATTCTCACGACCATTGAGATGAAGTTACGAGGGCACCCCAAAGCGGGTACACGCGAACAAGGTGGTTTCATTCAGCGAATGGGAGCGCTCGTCGGTTGGCATATGAGTGACAAAACAGCAGCAAATTTGGGCTGGGGATTATCTTACATGGGTCTGGCTTTGTGTGCCTTGAGATTGTATCTTGGAAACCATTTGCCTTGGTGAGTACATGTGGAGATGGGTGGCGGCGAAGTGCGTCCGTCTCACGCATCTCCTCATCGTTATCTTTCTCGCCTTTGGATGGGCGCTACCGTGGCCGATTGCATGGTGGATTCACGTCGCTTTGACAATCGTGACACGCCTACATTGGCGTTTCAATAACCGTACCTGTATTTTGACCAGTTGGGAACACCAATTGTTACAGAATGAACATGTCGAAGATCATGAAGAAGGTTGGTTCATCAAAGAAATCGTAGAGGGCATCAGTGGTTGGCGCCCTACAACCCAATTGACTCGGAAAGTGATGATGTATTGGAGTTGGTCAACGGCGTTTATTTCCACAATCCGTATTGCGCTCAATTGAATAGGGGCTTGTATTCTGGTCACCCTATGGGTGACCACTCACGCCGCCTCTCGTATAGCCTCGTTTTGCTGATGCTAATCTCAATTCTAGTGCCGCTTTCGCAGCCAACATCTCAATCAGAATTGTCTGAAGAATCATCATTGAACTATGTCTCATCCAGAAGCAGTACACTGATTGATGTCCCTGATTGGCGAATCGGAGACGAGTGGGTTTACGATGCTGAATTCGATGTTGCAGGTTTGCTCGCCAGTGGTGGAATCACCGGTGCTAGTGTCAGCATACTCACAGGTGAACTGAACATGGAGGTAGTCGACCTCTACACGGATACAATTGACAATGTGTCCACTTTGGTCTATGAGCGAGAATCCACTGGATTTTTTTCAGGTAGCGCATCGATTCCATATTCGGGATTCAATGTTGCAGGTGATTTGGAAGTCGACTTTGAGTTGTATGAATTAATCCGCGTATCTGATTTGAGTACCATTGCCATTGAGATGACATTGGATGTAGATTTGGAAAATATCGGTGGCTTGGCAGGTCTCTTCGTTGGAGGAAGAATCGATCTAGCAACACTGACCATTTTGACTGAATACTCACCTCCCAAGGAAATTTACGATTTCCCATTGGGAATCGGGCAAATATGGGATACAGAAACGACCACTTCTACCAGTTGGAGTGGGGATGTATTCGAGGATTTATTCCCCATACCAGATGATACTGAAGAGCAGTCTACTGAGCGCTTTGAGGTCATTAGCATGGGCGACCCGGGAGTTGCCTATGCAGGTTGCTCGGGTGCATACAATGTTACCTCTTACAACGCATCTTCGGGCGAAATTTCCGGATATCGATGGTGGTGCCCGAATGCAGACAATGATGCTTGGTGGCATCAGACAATCGACATTGGAGCAGACATCGATTTCCGCCTCAAGCAATACAACCAAGTTTCTAGAGTCCACGAAATTGAGGTCGACCTTTCTTTCCCAGCATGGCCTCTTGACTCAGATTTTGCAGTTTGGGTGAACGTTTCAAACGCCAATGGGCAACCGGTCTCCAATCAGGATTTAGAATTTAGATATGAGATAGAAGAAGACATTCGAACAATCACAACTGCTTCCAATGGGAGTGCCTATGTCGTGTTTGACACCGGCCACGAATTGGACCCCTCACCTACCAACATAGACTATGCAAGTCATGGCGTGATTGCTTGGATTCCATCAACCGAAGAAATCGGCGTTTCGTCATTGACTCTAGATGAAAACTTGGTCGAAGTCGACTTGGTCGCGTTGGTCGAGGGTGTTTCTGTTTCACGAACTAGAGGTGGGATCACACAACAACTCACAACGCTCACCGGTTACAATTCGATTCCGGGGGATGAACTAACCTTCAGTGTGCCCGTACAAAACCGAGGTATTCTTTCCGCACCGGCAACGATTCTCGAGGTCCAAGCACCCGATGGTTCGACCAGCCAAGTCAATGTACCCGCATTGGGAGCACTTGGTGTCTTCACGGTGGATGTTTCTTGGGTTGTTCCTCAATCTCAGAGTATTGGAGATGTCACCATGCAATTCGTAGTTGACCCATTGCAGAGCATTACGGAAGATGCGGATTACTCAAACAATCAGGGCTCATTCTCAGTGTTTGTTGGCAGGTTACCTTCTATTGACATCGCCAGTCTTAATCCAAAGTTGACCTTTGAAAACATCGCCATTGATGCTTCAATTTCGTCGGATCCAGATGGAGGTTCATTGATTTGCATTTTCGATGCTGAATTGGAGAATGGGACGATGGAATCGACTGTTGCGACCAACTGTATTCTAGAAAAGCACTGGAAGAATAACGGTGAATATGTCGTTAATCTGACCATTTTCGACGACGAAGATGATTCGGCATCAACCTCTGTTTTGGTGGTTGTAAACAATCGACCTGCGGTCGTCAACCTGACCTCTAGTGATTCTCAAGTGAAGGTTGGAGAGCCAGTAACATTCAGTGCCCAAGACAACAGTGACATCGATACCACCACACCCGAGGCACCCATTGACATGCTATGGCTGCCCCCAAATGCTGCCAACGGCCAACCTTACGCCTGCTCACAAGGACTCATCACACAGTCTTGCACATTGACCCCAGAAATTGAAGGTATACTCACAATGTCTTTCCGTGCGGTAGATGATGACTTTGCGGTGACTACAGAATCGATTAGCATCACAGTAACCAACATCGCACCATACAATGCTTCGATTCAATTGCGCGATGTTGAGACCAATACTATCCTCGAATCCGATAGCATGGGTATTTGGTACCTAAACGAAGACCAACCGGTTGAATTGCTTGGCTTTGTTGAAGATTCACCCAATGACCTGCCCACAATGCAATGGGAATGGCAACCAGATTCAAGCGGTAATGTTAGTTGGTTTGAAACTACAATTGGACCCACTTCAGTCGTACCAGTAAGTTGGGCAGAAAGTGGTTACTATTCTATTGCAATGCAAGCCTTTGACGATGATGGAGAGACCAGCGGTACTGTTAGCGCTTGGGTGGTGGTGAACAATGTCGCACCAACGATTTCATCCTTTGATGAGCCCCTTCCACTTTGGGAAGATTCGCGCACATTATTCACACTGGAATACAATGATTCTGCCAGCGACATGGACTCACTTGAAGCCTGCTGGGATTTGGATCCGTTCATCAATTTAGATCAAGAAGGGAGCTCGGATGATGACTGTGACATTACGGGACCCACACTCAATCACAAGTGGTCAGAAGCGGGAATCTACTCGGTCATTTTCCATGTCACCGACAACGATGGTGAGAGCACATCTCAGATGGTGAATTTCACCGTTCGAAACCGACAGCCGGTTGCAGACATTTGGGTTAGTACGACGGCCCCCAAGGCTGGAGAAATGTTTGGCCTTTCGGGCAATCTTTCCACAGATACGCCAAGTGACCAACAAAACTTGGTGTACAGATGGGATTTGGACACCTCGGTGGATTCGGATGGTGATACCGATCCAACCAATGATATCGATGAAATCGGAATGGAAATTTGGGTCACATTCGACAATCCGGGTCAGCGTGGGATTCGGCTGATGGTTTCCGATGAGATTGAAACCTCAACCAAGGATTACACCGTAGCCGTGTTAGAAGATGACAGTGGCTTCTTGAGCTTCGGTGGCGGAAGTATCGTATCGAGTATAGTCATCATCATGCTATTGGTATTGGCTGGTTTGTTGGGCGTTCTCGCGTGGACCTCTTTGCGCAGTGGCCGTGATGGGGATGATGCATGGAATGACACAGCGGTGATCGGCTTCGGTATGGAGCAGGAAGCACCTGTAGCAGCACCTCCTTCAGCGATGTTTGCAGAACCCACAGCACAACCCGTTGTCGCTTCAACTCCTGCACCCGCGCAACCAGCCACTAGTTCCGGTAGCCCACCCGTGCCGGCTGAAGGTTTGCCACCGGGGTGGACAATGGAACAGTGGGACCACTATGGAGCTCAGTGGTTGGCGCAACAAGCACCCCAATCCCAGCCCACCCCAACCATCACCGAAACTCCGTTCCAACCGGTTTCATCAGCCGAAGATGACTTGGACCTTGACTTCTGAGACAGAAGTATGCGACGTCGCTTGTACGACTTGTTTGGCCTGCCTCAACTGCCTGAGATGGAACCCGTTGAGTACGAGGATGAACCGTTGCCAATGGATGCTGAGATAAACCCAATTCGCATCCCGAAACCGGTTCGTAAAGTCGAACGTAAGCCGGTGAATGAACTTCGCTTCCACGATTTAGGTTCGAAGCGCTGGATAGAATGGGCCTCATCACATCAGGGTTTACCTCGTCGAGGTTTGCGTTACATTCGCCCAGATGATATGCATCGCCTTCCATTGGACTCGATGTCGGCTAGACTTCATCAAGGCGACGTTTGTATTGTGGATCTCAGCAGTTTGGCTCACATGGACAGTCAACGCAGTGCCCTTTCTCGACAAGTGCAGGACATGGCAAATTATGGCGGACTACCCGTATTTGCTCTGGACGATTCAAATCGATTGTTACTTGTCCCAGGCCGGGGCTCACGAATCGATACAGAAACCCATGAACTAGGTGGAAATTCAATCATCGATTAGTCACGATAGCTCCGAACCTCAAATGACCAAGCAGAACCATCTGGGCCACTGGTCAAACGATCCCATCCATATTGTGTAAGGAGGGGTCTCCAAGTTTCAGCATCTGGTGGCATTCCCCGCTTGGTTCCTTCATCAGGCCTCAAAATGTGATTGACTTTCAAAATCACCATTGTTGCGACCGCATCGGGCAAGGGGTGTAGTTCAGCGATCTCACATTCCAACACAGCAGCAGAAAGTGGATGATATGGCGGATATTCATTTGGTGAAGGAAGTGCTTCACTCAATCCATCCCATTCACTTCGTTCTGCGGGGTATGCTTCTGCGGTTTCGTTGACCAGTTGTGCAGCATCCCAAGTTCCCGGAAGCACCATCGCACTCACAGTTGAACCATTTTTCAGATTGACAAGCGTGTCACGTGGACGCCCAGAGCGATCTTGGCTGAGTGAGAGTCCAATCAATGGAGGTGTATTCGAAAGAACTGCAACACTGGAGACAGGACATAGATTGGCTACACCATTGTCCCCAATTGTCGAGAGCAACAGTACTGGCCTTGGAGCGATTAGGGTGGACAACCACGCTGCCCTTTCGACATGCTCTAGGCTATTCGCATCGATATTCTTGACATCGTCTCCCATGGATTCTCCCAAGAAACTAGGTCGCTTTCGATCTTCTTCTCCATCTGATTTGAACCAATCATCGAGTTCTCCCCGCTCAACTTCTGAAAGAGCATATGCGGTAAAATCTCGATAGGCAGCCCAGCGCTGAATTTCACTGGCATCTTCATCGCGATTTTTCTTCCGATTGATGCTTGCATCTGCATAGATTACGCAGCGCCGAAGAAAATCACAAACGGCTTCCTTGCTCACATCCTCACCATTTCGTGCGGACAATGGTCTACTATTCAACAGGCCACTTTAGCCATTCTCCACCTGACTTTTCTGAGCGATAGAAATTCTGACCACTACCAGCAGGCCATTCTACCCATTCAAATCCTTCTTTTTTGATCGTATTTTCGATTTTATCCGGCGGTGTATCTCCAAGTTCAGCCCCCGTTTCGACATTGTATTCTTTCGTTTCTGGAATCG
>DAVT01000039.1:15197-16289 GCA_002505685.1 Euryarchaeota archaeon UBA501
GACATTAGCAACATCTCTTCTGGAGGGGAGGTTGGAATCGGCGGCTTTTTCAGCAAGTGCATGAAGTTGATCAGTAACAACAACACCATCATTGCAATGACCGCAATCGGCTCCCAAGTCATTTGACCCTCCGTGGCCGGTTCCGCAGGCAGCAGCAAGTTTTCTTCAGGCTCAGTTTCATTGACAATATCCCCCTCATTGATGGTTTGATTCAGGTTGGTATTGTTCTGGAACGTTTGGTTTTGGAATGTCTCATTCGTGTACGAGTTGTTCTGGAAACTTTGGTTTTGGAACGTTTCATTGCTGTAGGTGTTGTTCTGATACGTATTGTTGACATATGTATTGTTCACGTATGTATTGTTGACATAGGTTTGTTCATCTGTATAATTGACAGATGAACTTCCCCCTCCATCGGTGTCTGGCACTTGTCCGGGTGCACAACCTTCGGCATTGGATGTTGCTCCAGCTTCAGTTCGAGAGCACAGGTCAGTCAAATCCGATACACCATCTCCATCGTCATCGGTATCTTCGTTCCAGTCGTGGCAACCATCGGCATCAAAGTCAACGGTTGGGTTCGTGACCCATCCCTCGATACCGGTTGGGCAGTTGTCATCGATATCATCCACTCCATCTGCATCATCATCCAAATCTTCAGTGGAATCTAGACACCCATCTCCGTCGTAATCGGTCATTCGACCTGAATACCAATCGGTCGCACCTCGTGGGCACGAATCATCGTAATCGGGGAAGTCATCGTTGTCATCATTGAGGTCTTCCGTTGCATCTAAGCAACCATCTCCATCGTTATCGGTATTTGCCGAAGAGGTCCAATTGAGGTCACCCTGCTGACAACTATCGACCACATCATCCACACCATCATCATCGTCATCGTCGTCTTCGATTGCATCGAGACAACCGTCTCCATCGTGATCGAGTTCGGGTGTTGAGATCCAACCCAGTTCGCCCTTGGGGCAAGCATCAGCAGTATCGTTCACGGTGTCATCATCATCATCCAAATCTTCACCAGAATCCTTGCAGCCATCGGTATCGTAGTCGGTTGTTCCGTCCGAGGTCCAATTCAGAGTTCCAGTG
>DAVT01000092.1 GCA_002505685.1 Euryarchaeota archaeon UBA501
TGACAACCGAGGTGGAGACCGAAGGGGCGGCGGAGGACAACGCCGTGACAACCGAGGTGGAGACCGACGCGGAGGTGGGCCTCGAAGAGAAAGCCAAGGCGGGAATCAGCGGGATTCACGTAATCAGCGACCTGACTCAAATCGCCCCCCTCGCCGAGAATACAAGGGAAGCAATGACCGAAAGCCGAAACGTCGTGATTCAAGAGGCCCTGGTGGATGGGGTCCGAAAGGCAAGGGTGGAAGCCGTCGTCGGTGAAATCTGACGCGGAGTATTCATTTGACGTGTCGGTCGAGGTAGGCCCATGAGCCCAGACCCTGCATTGGTAGAAGCAGTAGCCAATGCGGTTCCAGATTTGCTTGACGAGCTTGAAGAATACATCACCGGCGGGAATCGAGCGGCAGCACTGATCAAAGCTACGGAGGTTATCGAGCAAGACCCTGAATGTGTAGATGCGTTATGGGCTTTGCTAGAACTCGGGCTACCAGAACGACGGCGAGATGGTTCTTATCGAATCGATCCCACTCTAGCAGAAGCAGCAAAGGGTTGGACATTGGCGAAGAAAATCGTCTCTCTTGACCCCACACATCGCGGTGCTTGGTTTCGAGGGGCAATTCTCGCAACTCAACATCTAGGTTTATCGGAAGAAGTACTACAGTGGTGGGAAGATTTCCGTGCTGAATTCCCAACAGATACCACACCGGTTATCGAACAAGCCGCCCTGCTGATTAGGATGGGGTTCTATGCTGAAGCGAGTGAACGCTTGGAGGCGGTTGTAGAATACGGAATGGACGAAATGCCACGGGACCAATTGTTCCGCGTGGAACGCATGAATCAAACCATTCGAAGATACTATGAGATGGAAAAAATCGATGTATTCAAACCACAAGATCCCAATCACTCAACTTGGAAAGACATCGATGGAATGCGAAATCTGAAACCAGGTTCTGAGAAATTCACATTCTTCATGCTAGCCGGTCCACTGGTCATTTGGGAAGCCCTTGCCTTGCAGATGTTCATGCCCAAGAGTGCTTGGGGTATGTGTGCGGCATTCCTGCTCGTTTACGCTTCCATTCTGTGGGTTAGAAGAATTTCAATCACAATAACCGATAAGCGTAATCGGCCTGTTCTTGATTTATGGCGCGCCATTGAGGTTGAAGCGACCTCCGGAAAAGTTTGCATCCCCGAAAAAATTCGTGACGCGAAATTGTATCGAGTCGTCATCAACAAGGATTATCCTGTAGCATTTAGGCAGCGCTTGGAAAAAATCGTTGAAAACGATGAGAAAATTTCGAAACGTTGGGAGATGAAAATGCCATACTGGACAACATTCGACTTACCTACACCTGACGAAGAAGAGTAGTTGATGAACATGGTCTCTTCAATGCCATATTTTGGCTATGGTTCGAATCTAGATGAGGACGATTGGGTTCGTTTTTGTGCCAAAAAGGGATTTGATTCTTCAGGCATGGTTGAAATTGGGGTAGCATTCCTCACAGGTTACGAAATGAAATTCCATTATTTTTCAAGCGGGCGTCATGGAGGGGCTGCCGATGTCGTGCGTTCAGACTCAAACTCAGAAGTTCCCGGTGCTCTTTTCATGCTAAATGACGAGGCATGGAGGGCCATGGACATAAAAGAAGGGCATCCAAATTATTACGAGCGGAAGCAAGTAACTGTGCGCACTCCTGATGGGGATATTGATGCCATCACCTACATGGTTGTCGCTGATAAAATTCGGGAGGATTATCAACAACCAACTTCAGAATATGAGGCTTTGATTCGGAATGGGTTGTTGCGTAGAGACTTACCGACAACAGCTCTAGACAAGGCACTCCAGTAGTACTCACGTTCCGGCGGTATAATCGGAATGGTATGCAATTTGTTCCGGCGTCAGTGTGTCGATTTCAAAGCCTAGGGTGGCCAATTTCTTAATCGCCAATTCTTGATCTTGCTCTGTGGTGATGTCATGGACAACGGGAGCCATACCCACGCCTTCCGCCGCGAGTCGGCAAAGGGCGAGATATTGGTTGGCAAAACTCATGTCCATCACTTCAGATGGGTGTCCTTCCGCAGCAGCCAAATTGACCAGACGGCCGCGTGCGAGCAAGAAGATTTGCCGGCCATCCTCCATAGTGAATTCTTCATTGTCAGCACGAATTGTGCGTACGCTGGAGGATTGTGATTCGAGGTCAGCGATGTTGATTTCACAGTCATAATGTCCGGTATTACAAACGATTGCACCATTCTTCATGGTAGAGAAATGGCGCTCAACAATTACATCCTTCATTCCGGTAGCAGTACAGAAAATATCTCCTATCGAGGCTGCATCATCCATTCTCATTACACGGAAACCATCCATTACCGCACGAAGTGCTGGCAGGGGGTCTACTTCTGTGATGACAACGTTGGCCCCCATGCCTCTTGCGCGCATGGCCAAACCTCTTCCACAGTGACCGTATCCAGCAATCACGAATGTTTTTCCAGCAATCAACACTGAAGTTGCTCTAACAATCCCATCAATCGTCGATTGCCCTGTACCGTATACATTGTCGAAATCCCATTTTGTGACCGCATCATTCACCGCGATTACAGGATAGCGAAGTTGGCCTGCATCACCCATCGCCCGAAGGCGGTGCACACCGGTTGTGGTCTCTTCAGTCCCTCCGATGACACCAGCGGCAAAGTCTGACATTTCACCATGGATTCGAACGATTAGATCAGCACCATCATCTAAGGTCAGAGTGGGGTTCGCCTCAATGGTTTGATCTATGCACCAGTAGAATTCCTCTACGCTTTGTCCATGCCATGCGTAAATCGAGTAACCTTCACGTGCCAACCAAGCTGCAACATCGTCCTGTGTTGAAAGAGGGTTGCATCCTGACCACGAGATTTCTGCACCTGCTGCCTTCAACGTTTCAATCAACACTGCCGTCTCTTTGGTGACGTGGAGGCACCCCGCAACAGTCATTCCCGCAAGAGGTTGAGTTTGGATTGCCTCATCACGAAGTCGTGCCAAAACAGGCATCCGCGAACGAGCCCAATCGACACGACGGGCGCCCTCTTCAGCGAGTGATATGTCCGCGACCTTCCAGTCCGCACCAGAGTCCATGATGCATGGCGCTGGGTGACTAGTTCATCAAACACGCGACCGAGCACTCAGAGGTGCGCCGAGGGGATATACCCCCCTCGACGCCTCTTTTGTCAACGCCTTGTCATCTCTGTTGTTGAGCGGCTTGGGCGTAGTACTGCTGAGCATAAGCCCTCGCAGTTTCCTCCGGGTAGCCTTGAGCAACCAATTGCTGAACGTAGGCTTCAACTGGATCCATTTCGGCAACCTCTCCACCGAATGCACCGCTATCCACGGCACTGGAATCGCCTCCTCGGCCTCGAACCACAAGTAGTGTCACGACAACAATGAGCAGCAACACAAACGCTGCAATTCCTGCATATAGCAAACCTGCACCTA
>DAVT01000099.1 GCA_002505685.1 Euryarchaeota archaeon UBA501
GCAACTAGAGGCGGACGATGATGGTGGGAACCGTGGTAAGGCAGAGAGCAACGGCTCTAGAGACATCCCCGACAACATTCGCGAATGGTCAACTCACATGGCTGAACTGAAGAAGAATTATGGCATCCTCATCCTCGATGACGGGTCCCCATCTGAACCGATTGCTGCAAGCAAACTGGAAAAGTTCGCAGAAGAGATTGAAGGCGCACAATGCCTCATTGTCAACTCAAAAATCAACGCCAGAATGGTTGAGATTGCAGAGTTAGGAGCAATTCCAAGCGTTCTAGGTAGTGCATCGGGTGCCGGCAGTTCAGATAGCGTTGAAACATACTCAATGTCAGAACTAGAGTGAACCTCACCCCCTAGGGGTGAGAACGATAACCCCTCTACCTTCTAGACGGTAGTATGCAACCACAAGTGGTCGGTTCGGCGCCAGCCATGCAACCAGCACCTATTCCTTCACCTACTTCACCGGTAGGTGGCGGGAAAAGACCCGATACCACGATGATAATTCATACAATGATGTTAGTAGCAGCATTGATTCTCGCATTACTTGGTGTAATGGGCGATGCATGGAGTACTGAAAAGAAATCAGTTACCGAAGAGACGATGCTTGGCAATATCTCAACAACATTCGACAATAAAACAGGCCTCGATGATTTCTCAATGTCGTTTTGTACTGATGGATTTGGGGAACAAATTTGCTTCACAGAGCAGGACGCCTATGGCACCTCAGATTTGTCGGGCGCATACGACAATTGCACCTCTCAGGCCGAAGCCAGTGGTGCCAACACCTCACAAATTGAATCAAGTTGTGGCGCATTAGGGGAGTCAGCAAGTGCTGGATTTACAGGCATGATCTTCATTTCCCTCGGCATATTGGTCCTGATTGTCACCTTAGTTGCAACCGGTTTAGAATTCCGTGGCACATCACTACCTCTTTCGCAATTCTATCCATTCGCAGGGTCTGCATTCATTCTCACAGGAGTGATAGCTTGGCTTTTGATGATGCCAGACCCACCAGAGGGTTCCGATCCAAGTTTAGGATATAGCGCATGGCTCACCATCATCAGTATACTATTGGCATCCGCTGCTGGAGGCTACACGATTTACACCAACAGAAACTCAACCACGATAGGAGCAAACCTCTCAACAAGTCATCGGCCCCCCGGACTTGGGGCACGCACCCTATCTTCAGATTCAGAAGCCCGTGAATTTGTACTTCGGGAAACTGCCATGGGCAATCAAACGCTTTCGATCGTGGAAGATGGTCAACTTTTCCGAATTACACGGGCTACAAGGGGCGAAACTGGAACACATAGCGAGGACATTTTCATGACCCGTATGGACGCCCTTTGTGGATTTACGCACGCTAGATTCGATTGGCTGGACACCACTCGATACCTGTGGAATATTTTGGCGATTGCGGGCCTTGCACTGACAATGTTGGCGTTTGAGAATGCATCCTTAATATTCTATACGAACTGGTTCATTCTGATGTTTGCTATAGGCACCATCATCTCGATGTTACAATTTGCCGACCCCGAACTCATCACATTCGAGACCAAGACTGGAAAGCATCGACTTCTCATATATCGCGCTGGATCAAATCGACAATTGACCAATGCGAGTATGGACATCATCGATTCTGCTATGCGGGACGCACTGCGTGGTGAGGAGATTGACCCCTCAGCCTTGAATGCTGTTGCAGATGCGATTGAAGCAGAAATTGCAGAAGCGCGCCGCATCGCCGAAGAAGCCGTTGCCGCTGCCGAAGCAGAACGCATCCAAGCCGCAGCCATGGCACAGGCTCACGCGGAACATCAAGCGAAAATGCAAGCCGAAGCACTTGAACAAGCCCGGGCTCAAGTCGCTGCAACCACTCCTGCGCCCACACCACCAGTGGTGGCCCCGACACCGCCAGTACAGACAACACCTCCACCTGCACCAATGGCGGCACCTGCTGCGACCCCAATACCTCCGGTCATGAATCCCCCTACGCCAGCACCACCAACACCAATCCCCCCGGCCCCTGCAGCACCCAATCCACCACCTCCTGCTCCAATGCCACCCCCACTTCAGGATGCACCCTTGCCACCCCCGCCTTCGAATCTTGATCTGAACTTGGCTTCTGCAATGGGCATACCAACTGAAACGATTTCTGAACCGCCCGAGATCCAAATGCAAGCAGCACCTAGAGATGACTCTCTATCTGAAGGCGAGAAAGCAGATTTGCTTTCAGAACTGGATGAAGATTAGGATTCCACAGGTTCTGGTGATTTCATCATCGCACTGGGTAGAATCACAGAATTCTCTAGGCGATTAATGGCAATTTCAAGGCCCTTGAAATCATCTGATTCTGGCAGTTCATAGGTATCCTTAGACAGGGGCATTACAGCGCCCGGCCCAGGAATGTCGGCCAAGCGTTTTCCAAGTTCCTTAGCATCCTTCAACAATCCATTACCACTACTTGCGTGTCTTCTAGATAGCCGCTCAGCAGTCCATTCTCCCAACCTCTTCGCAATCTTCGGTAGGCGTTTGAATAGGTCGTCAGACCCTCCTTCATCAAGCAAAATCGCCAGACGAACCAATCGCTGAACCCGTACATCTAGAGGAGGGGCAATCAATTCACTCCACGAATCATCCTCGCTTGAAATCCCAAACAATTTTTGTAAATTGGTTGTAAGCTCAGACTCCCTTTCAATAATTTCTTTCTCAGGAGGATCTTCAGGCTCGGCAACGGTCTCTATCACTATTTCCTCCGCTTCTTCTTCCTCGATTTCTTCAACACTTTCTTCTACAATGGGTACTAGAACAGGCAACCTCTTTTCAAGAGTAGATACCGGGTTGCGTGGGACAAATGGTGTAAATTCAAAGTCGGGATTAGCCGTACCCTCTGCACTAGCCAATACTAGCATCAAATCTTGAAGTTCCTCATCCAAATTAGATAGACACTCCGGGCGCTTTAATTCAGACAATACACGTTCTGCCAACTCAATATCCAAGGCCCAAGGAAGAGGAGTAAGGCGAGAAACTCGTTGTTCATGTGAGGCCATAGCGGCACGAATATCAGGTAGATTTAGACCCAGATTCACAGGATCTTGCTCAAGCATATCCAGTAGACCACCGACAGACCAACCAAGATATCGCCAATCCTCAATTTCACACTTCAGGCCATCGATAACACGACTCAAACGAGTATCTATTTCCGGGACGACAACATCCTTTTCGGTGGATAATACTCCATGACTTTCCAGTTCAGTAATCGCATTTTCATAAGTTGCCAAATCGAGTGATACAGGGTCCAAAGTAGCCGGCCACAATGTCGCCAAATCGAGTCTAGCCTTGTCGAGATAGGCACGGTGGCGAACCCGCCTGTTCATGGCGAGTTCAAGCCAATCTTTGGTTTCTTCAACATGACTCATCTCTGCGGTCGCGCTTCGCAAATCACTGAGAAATTCAACGACTCTATTCGAATCACCAATGGATGTATCCAGTGTCTCTAACTGCTCAATCAATGGAATAACGAGATCGATAAACGGTTGATGTGCATCTAACTCCTCTAGAACTGCCCGCGGCTCCCCGTTAACCAAAGGCGCCCAAGTTTCTGTATTGATTCCATGCGCAGACCATGCATCCAATCGACTATTACATTCAGTTCTAGCCCCCTCAGTTTTGGCAATTAACCCCTGCAGGAGAACTTCGAGGGACTCGATCGCCCCGAGATGTCCACGTGTTCGCTCGGCCAACCTACGATATTCAGGCCATTGAGAAAGGTGCACTTCCATCTGCGCCCAAATTGCATGCGTCGCCTCAATTTTTTCAGCAATCGATGGCAATTTTGCTTCCCATGCGATCATTTCACTTGTGAGTAGTGGTAACTTGGCTTGGACTTGGAACCCATCGGACTGCCAGTTGGCAATCCGCATCTCGACCGCTTCAAATCGTCGGAACAAATCAGCGATTAAATCATCAATTTCTTTCTCCACATCTGTGAGTAGTTCCGCAGTCCCACCATCCTGCGCCACCGCAAGAGCGCCCCACAATTTCTCAGCGATGTCATGGCCAAAGGGGCGAATTGTATTCTCAATTTTTCGCTGGCACCGAGATAATATTTCATCCAAGGAATGAATTCGATAAGCCTCATCAAATTGCTCGTAGATATTCCCCTTCAATATACTTGTAACATCCCATCCACGTTCACTAAGCATCTGAATCATCCCTTGAAGCGCATCCAATCGATCAGTGTGACGCTGCTCGATTTCGACCAACACAACCTCAATTTTTCGCATCGGACTAACATCTTCAATCATTGACAGAATCCGGGGCGACCCCATCACAATTGCATCATCAATAGCATCGAGGCGCTCGAGAATTCGAACCAATTCAACAGAACGACCTTCATCCGACCATTTTCCCCGAACCCGTTCTGCCAACATTACCCACGGTCGGTGCTGTCTCAGCAATTGCCGCAAATCAATTTCAACCGCTGCGGCATTTAGTGGATTGATTAGACGCGTCAAAAATTCTTGTTTTTCCTCTTCACGATGAGTTGGTAAATCAAGGACCATTGACTTGATTGTTGAAGCAAGTTCGGCTTGTTCCTCAATATACAACATTTCCTGGCTGGCAAGTTCACCGGTCGGTGCAGCGACCTCAAACCCACGTTCACGAAGGGCTGCAAGCCTCGAATCGAATGCATGCCCGCCATCCTTCATCGTGCCCGCCTCATTGTGTCGTGGGCGCTACCAGCACTTCAACCTCCGCTTTATGGCGCCAAAAAAGCACTCTCAAAAACCGCCTTTCACCCCTTTAGGGGTGCGAACCACTCAAAAGGTGTGAAAGTCCGCTACACCCAATGGACCCAGTCTCAATTGGATTAACACTGTTTTTTGCCGCCGCCACAAGTGCGGTGATTTGGTGGCTTGTGCAGGCAGAAGTAGGCCTTCGCCGTTTGCGTGAGGATTTGGAATCAGCTCATTCCGAAACCAGTCACCTCCTTGAGAGTTTGAACGCTAGAACAGAAGAACTTGCTGAGAGCGCGTTGGCACTTCAAAGAGCTCACCCCGGCATGGCCGGAGTGATTGATGCACATCGCACCGTTGATCGTTTGCAATCCACATTGGCGGGAGCCGGTGAGTCAGACGAAGCAAGGATGGCAGCAGGAAACACACTCTCAGCCGTGAAAGGTTTGTTGGCAGGCAGAACTGGTGAGGGAGATCTGGAAGAAACCACTCCAGCAGACACAAGTCTACTGACATTGGTTACAAGGATTCTACAAACGCTAGATCAACTTGAGTTAACCGTTGAAGATCTTTCACTTACAGAGATTGAAGCTCGAAGACTTGGTGAAATTGCATTCCTTGCTGGAGATCGGGATTGGGCCAATGCATGCTATTTGGCTGCTTCTGAAATAGCACCGGGGCAACCCGCAACTCTCCGCAGTCTATGTCGCCTCTCTCGTGAATCAGGGGATGACGAAAAATTGAGAGAGCATTTAGAAGGCCTTCTGAAAATCACACCGGATGAACCAGAGATCCTCCGCGAGCACGCCCGCCTCCTCACAAAGATGGGAGATGCAGCCGCTGAGGTAGATCTCCGCAGGCTCGAAGCGATGGGCATAGAAACGGCTGAAGACAAATCGATGCTGGCCAGCCTCGCCGCTCGTGCAGG
>DAVT01000131.1:0-7263 GCA_002505685.1 Euryarchaeota archaeon UBA501
GTCCGTCCTTCGGAACGCTACCCTTTGATTAACGAAAATCATTCTTGAATCTTCACTATTTGGAAAGTCTTCTTGAAACCCCTTAGTATCAGAACGCCTGGTTCTGTAATCTGGTAGTACTTGGTCATGAACATCTCCCCAAGTTCAGGGTGCTTTTCTTCGAGCAGGATGCTAATACGAGGACTCCATGTTCCAAAGTAACCAATGGCGGCTTCTCCACGGATACCATCCACAATCACTGAGTGAGGTGGTGATGGTTCTGAAAGGGGTTCTGTGGATTGCTGGTCCATCATGTGTCGATCAACCTCTAGAGAAAGGTTTTCTTCGGTTGCCGGTATTGTAGAGTTGGTTTCTGATGCCATGAGCGGATTATATTCTACCATGTTATCAACATTTGCAATATGGACAATATATGGCTGACTGATTTATTCTTTGATAAAAATCACATCGAAACAGTGAGCATCAAGCAATGCGGTCCACAGTCTCAGGCGTAATCGCCTCGTCCTTGGTTACACGGAATGAAATCGCCTTCAGGTTCTCAGGTCCGTTTCTGAATTTGCGAATGACCATTCGAGTTTCGAAATCGGTTCCGAGCATACCTACCTCGAATTCCATCACAATATCACAGATTGCATACAATTGGCGTTCAACCGATTTGTCCACCATGTCACTTGATACATTCAGTAAGAGGATACCTCGATGCATCTGTGTGTGGGCCTGAATCATCCGCAGCATCGAAATGACTCGTGAGGAATCATTTCGCGCAAAGAAGAAATCTAGATTGTCAACGGCAGCTCGGAAATACGGTGGCAACGATGTCATTTGACTGGTTAAATCTGTCAAATAGTCGTGCACCTCATTTTCAGTAAAACGAGTTTGCGCAAGCCGTTGGATATCTTGCATTGTGAATCCTTCCAATCGATACCTACTGGCTCGCAAATCTCTTTCCAACACATTCTGATTGTATTCTTCACCCATGGTTCGAACCATGATGTCTGTAGGCCAATTGTATCGCCGATAGAGAGAGAGAATTTCCGCCTGGCTTTCTGCGGTTGAAACCAACAGTGTATTTTCTGGATCTTCTGCAACCGAAGCAAATTGTTTGCCGAACAAATCCATTCCAGCACCTTGGTTTCCGATAGCAAGCAACGTAAATCCTCGTGGAATACTACCATCATTCAATGGTGTGCCTGTCAAAATAGAATCGAATTTTGCAGAACCAATACTGGCCATGTCACCATAGAATTCCTCATCATCGGCATCAAATTTGACAGGATTTTCCATGATGCTCACCTCAATGAATTACAACCTGCCCTCGGTCGATTAAATCAGTACAATACAAATCCAAGTTTGCCAACACACCAGGGGGTGTTTGGTCAGGGACATTGATGATTGCAGTAAGTACTTCTCGTGCGCGGAAAGTGTTGATGAACGTGTGAAGATATTCTGCCAACATTCGCTTTTCATTGTAAATCGAAAGCGCATTCACTGAATCTAGTACCACGAAATTTCCAGTGTCCGTATATTCGCTCAGATGGTACAATGTTTGGAGCATGATTGATTCCAGCATGATTGGACTATCCACGAATCGAACATTTGGGTATGGGACCTCTGTCCCGCCAATGAATCCGCTCGATACGGTGTCGATGAATTGAATGCCACTTGAATCAATGCCAATGCTATCGAGAGTTTGGATGATGTCAGCAGCACTTCTTGATGCACAGATGTAAACACCTCGCATACCAAATCCTTGAATCAATGGTTGCAAAATCGAAGCAATAATCAATTCAGAATTACTTGTACCAACTCGAACTTGAATGGCGGAAGAAGGCGTTGCTTCCTCAGCCAATTGTTGGGCGATTCCCGCATCCAATTCAATCATTTACAGCACCCCACTTCAACATCGGCGTGAGCATGACACCCTTCGGCGTCAGCTCAAGAGCGTATTTTGCGCGTGCATGTGATGTTCCACGCATCTTCACAACCTGCACAAATCTCAGAAGGTGCCCCATTCTTTCAACATCACCAAGAACGATGATACCATCTAGAATCGCTTCTTCTACACCAAAGGATGACCAATATGCCTTGGCTCCTGAAGAGGTAATTTCTGAGACGAGTAGTGCAGTGCACCCCAAAGTGGCCAATGATTTACCCAATTTGAATAAGAAATCACGAATGAGTTGTTCGCTTGGGATTTTGTAGCATAGCGTGGTTACTGAATCAATGACCAATCGTGTCACTCCAATGGTGTTCACAATGTCTGTAATCGATTTGACCATCGCATCAATGTCAGACAACTCGAATGTAGACTTGGTCATCCCCAACCACGAAAACAGTACATCCATGTCGAAGACGTTGATGAGACCCTGATCGACGAGATTCATATCGAAAAAGTCGAATTGGCGAACATTTTCTAAGAGTTTAACAGAAGGTTCCGTGGCTGAAAAGTGAGCACATGCTTCCCCGTTATTTGCTCCATTAACCAAGAATTCCATGCACATGGTAGTCTTACCTGAACCACAGGTTCCGGCCACAAGAACCGTCGAACCGTATGGAATTCCACCGCGCAAAATTTCGTCTAGTCCCGTAATTCCAGTCACACATCTGTCACGCTCGTACTGGGGTGTGGGCATCATGGGAACAAAGCGCGATTCAACAGGCCGTAGATAAGCCGATTGACTCAGCAGTTCCAAAATCACGTCTATTGACGGGTTTACCATCCGGGCGTCCCGATATTGATGGCGGTCCAATTGGTGGCACTACTGGGTGAGCCTCCGAAGTTGTAGGTCATCGAATGATTCGCCTGAATATCCCAAGTTTCATCCCAACTGATGATGATGACATCGTAGGTGAGGATTGTGCCTGAACGAGTCCAACCGAGTGTCACAGAATCTCCCTCCGCGGCTAGGATGTCAATTGAGCCAGTACCCAGAACTCCAGATGAACCAAAATCGACCACCATCGCCCCATTTGGGTTGTATTGTGTCAACGCATTCCCTGTGCAAATAATTCTCTGTCCTGCCCCAAGCGCACCGTCTCCAATCATCTGAAACGCCCCTGGGGTGGCCAAACTCCAACCTGACAAATTCATCGCAAAACCATCAGGGTTTTCCAACTCCACCCATTCTGGAGGTCCATTCAATGGGTCGGCCATAAACTCAGTAATTTGCAATCCAACCGGTTCGCGACCCGCATTGTGTACTTCCAGTGTCACGCGAACCATTTCATTATCGAGATACATCGTTCGGCTGGCGGTAGAACCACGGGTGGCTGAAGTGCGTGAAGTTCCATCGGCGAAGATTTCGGTGCCGATGCGAGATTCATCCTCTGTTTGAACAACAGTGATGGTTAGATTCAGGTTCAACCCCTCCTCGATGCCAAGTCCATGAATCAGGCGATCTTCGGTCACGTTACCCAATGCAGAAATTCGCTGCATATCTAGGTGGCCAGCGCCATCGCCGATGGCCGGTAACAAATCCGCAGTTAGCAAGGTACTCGCGTTGAATAAATGCCAATCGTCAGTGGCGTTATCGAGGTCTCGAATCCCCCCATCTCTTAACACAACGTGGCCCTTTGAATCGGTCAGTTTTTCCAGTCCGTCAATGGCCATTTGATCGAACCGGTCAGTTTCGGCTACATTGCTCCCAAGTTTCAACTGGCTTAAGGCCAAAAAAGCACTAACGATAACCAAAAACAGAACGAATGCGGATAGGAATTCGACCACGGCGGTGAGTGCCCCCTCATCATGCACTTTGCGTGCATCCGCAACGGTACGCACACGCCCCTCCATCGAACTGGCATCATGGTCGCCTCCATCAACCCTGTGGCCGATTTCTTAGCCTCAACAAACCTTCTTGCTTGCCTATCGGATGGCCGAGGGGTATTTACGGACCGTTTGGAGTCGTGGGTACAATGGGTTCAGTACAGCGCGCCCGTAGGGCGCGGAACCGACACCGTGCAGGTGGCCTCGTTTTACTGATGATTCTGAGTGCATTTGCCGCATTGATTTCCCCTGTTCAAGCGCAAGTTAGCGATGATGATGTTGCGATTTCAAGTGCGATTGTCCCGATTCCGAATTGGAATTATGATGACTCTGACGTTCTTGATTGGACACCCCAAATTATTGTCGAGAACCAATACAATTTCCTAGCAGTTCAACGTTCTATTAAGATGGAAATCTGTGGGGGTGATCACACACAGGCAGACACCTGTCCAGCATCACAAGTAATTCAAGAGGCCACAGCGAACTCACCCAATCTACAACCAAGAGGCAGTTCAGGCGATTCTGCAATCGTCTCGTTCTACTCTTTCCTATGGTACGTTGATTCCGCCGATATATCGACATTTGCGGGTGAATTCACAATTATGTTCCATTTTGAGATGGAAGATAACGTGCCTGCAAATGATCACCTCAGGTACAAGCTCATCATTTTGGATGATTTGGTGGACCTTATTGTCAACGATCACGATGTAGACACCTCAGCAGTATACAATAGCAATACACCCATCCCGGCTAGTTTGGACGCCCGCACCCGTTCTTGGCCGGCTGAACAGAGCTTCACAGCAGATTGGTCTATGCATATGGTAGACACTTTGGTCGCTGAATCGGAAGATTGCGTTTTGTGGGAAAAGAATCACACCGGGCAGGGAAATATGGAAGGGACTGGTGAATTGATCATTCACACTGCAACCCACTACAACAGCACCTCGACAATGCACCATTCTCCATTTGATATTGGAGTGACGATTACCAATACCACGTCGTTCATTTTTGGGAACGTCGCAGTTTCAGGGACGCAATTTGGTTCGACGCATACCGTTGAATTGTTGGCTACCTTGAATGGTTCCGAGTTGTATTCCGAAACTTGGCAATTTATCGGAGATGGTACTCAACAGAATATGGTTTACAATACAGATTTTGAAAATGGAACCATTTGTTTCTCAGCGAAGTTGACTGTTGATGATATTCAGATTGCACAAGATAGTCGTCTTGTAGAGGATGTGTCTGGGACCTCCAATTCGGTGGCCATTGCATTACCAGATATCATCGCACCCCAAACCGGTGTGTTTGAGGTCAGGGCGTGGGTGAATGGGACTTATCTAGATCCGAATCAGGAAAATGATCAAATCGTGTTTGAAATCATTGTGAATGATACAATAGACGTTTGGATACGAGAAGTGGTTCCGGCTAGAGGGGCTGCAAATTATGTCCAACAGAATGGCCAATATCTGTCCAAATTCCCCTATGGTGAACAATCGATTCGAGTTGTATCTGGTAACATTGGTTGGGTAACCGTTCCAGTCAGAATGGAGATCAACTTGTACGATTTATACACTGGTGACTATGCTGCTGGACCCTACACCTGCAACCAAACTCTAACGCCGGGTGAGGAATTCACCTGTGACTTTGATTTCAGCTCTACAGGTTTGTTCTCACTCAACGCCTCGATTGTAACTACGGATGGAAGTTCAGATTTGTTCCCGAGTGACAATTGGGTTGAACAAGCCATCATTGTCGATTTTGGTGCCATCAACCCCACTATCGCGAACCCTACTCCCTCTCAAGTGTTTGAAACCGGCCAAGAAATTCTAGCCGTTGCAGCCGTGGACCCACAGGCTCCGATGCCTTTGAATTTCACATGGCGCATGAATTACTTGGAGGTTCTAGGGTACGGCCAAATCGCCAATTTCACGATGCCAATGGGTGAATGGTTGTTGACTCTTTATGTTTCAGACACTGCCGGAAACCTAGAGGTCACTACTCAACCCGTACGCATTCTAAACCGAGTTGAACTATCAGCCGAGCCGCATATCATTTCAGGTGTTGCAATTTCTACTTATACAATTGAATTGGAGTTTTCAGAACCACAACTCCCTCCTACGGGTGTATTTTACCCAACGGCATACAATCGAGCTAAAGAGCCACTAATGATGTTCAATTTGTCTATGGAATCACCCTATGGCGTTGATATTTCAGTCGATAGCATCGATGTGTCGCTTGATTTGAACCATTTCCTGCCACCTAATATCAACCAATCAACAGTTGAGTTGCTCCATTTACCGAATTGGGAAGGGACCCAAATGACCGATATAACAGGTGATGATTCGTATCTAATTTACGATAATGGAACCATGGAATTGTACATCGAAGGTAGTAAAGGCGGCTCATTCATGTTGATTGGAGAACTTTCTCCGGTTGTAGTAAACCCTGCAAACCTGACAATTCAATTACAGAAAGACGGACAAGTAATGCTCACTTGGGATAATGAGGGCGATTATGAGAACCCATACTTCGGCGGCTGGGAAATTTATCGGAAAGAAATTTTCCGATTTAGTTACCCATTCGAATCCGAAACCCAGTTTGAATCAGTCACATCTGGTTATTTTGTCCTAAACGTTGCACATGATACCGATTCATGGCAGGATCCGAATTTCTGGGATCAGGGTACCTGCTTATCCTATCTTGTCATAGCCCACAATCGCGCAGGAGTGTCAGACTGGAGATTCGGAAATGTCAGTAATGCTGTTTGGAATCCAGAAACACAGAGGATGCAAGTAGACCAAGTCTGTGTAGACAATTCAAACCCTGCTACAACCGTCGAAGATCTTGATGGGGTTGTGTCATTCAATAACGACACAAACCGGCACACGGTCACTCTCAGTTGGACTTGGCCAGAAATTGACGATGAAGGGCCATTGACTTGGAACTTATACCGGGCACAGGTGGTTCTGCCAAGCGTGACCTACATGGTGCCCTTGGAAACAGGATTGCAGGGTGAACCTGGTGAATCAGCCACATTTAGTGAAACCGAGAACGCTTTGCGTTCGTCAATTAAGGTTGAGCAAACTTACTACTATGTGCTTGTACCTTTAGATTCTGTTGGCAATAGTGACTATTTGGTTCGCGAAGACAATGCGATTAAGATTGAAGTTAACGACATGTTCTGGGTGTATCCAAACAACCAACCTCCGCTTGAAGGTTGTAGAGATTCTACAGCTGAAAATTATGATCCAGCAGCACTAGTCGATGATGGAAGTTGCTCATATGCATGGGCCGAACGTCTTCAGAATGATTTGAGTGAGGGCGCGTTCCAACAAGCAGGAATAGTAGTCGTCGCATTGCTGGTATTGAATCTCCTCATGATTCCATTGTTGATAAACAAGTACAAGGAAGTCAAAATCAAAATCAAGCGAAAGCAGGCAAAGAAATCGTCCATGGGCGAGTTTGAAGAATTCTTTGAGTGATGGCGCGACGTGGGAGAT
>DAVT01000131.1:7568-9393 GCA_002505685.1 Euryarchaeota archaeon UBA501
ATGGCGCGACGTGGGAGATTTGAACTCCCGTGGGTGAACCCACTGGATTAGCAATCCAGCGCAATGGCCAGGCTATGCGAACGTCGCAGTAGCCGCGCCACCATTATTTTTGATTTAAGACGAGTGGTTTGTTCATTCTTCTTCAGCACCCTCGCCTCCGGCAGATTCGGGCTCCGCATCATCCTCATCGATAAGCTCAGCAGGTAGTCTGGCGGAGAAGATAATCTCATCCACGAATCCACCATTGTCTTTGTCGCGCAGTTCCATGACACGGGTGCCTTTTGTCGCCTTTCCAGTCGTTTCTTTTGTATCCCCCGCACGGACTCGAATCATCATACCTTTTCCAGTCAAAAGGAAGAGTTGATCACCCAAATCAGGGATTGTATGTACGCGCACGATTTCATCACCGTGTACTTCATCCAACTTCATGGTGCCAACGCCACCGGCACCTCTGTTGGTTTTCCGATAACCATCACGTTCTAGTTTGATATCTCCGGTTCTCATGTCCACAACAGGTTCACCATTCTCGTCGGTGACCTGGTGCATCTCTCCATCTCCTAGGCGACTTCGCTTTGCCATTCCAAACTTGGAAAGAGTGAGTACATGCGTATCCTCATTTGAAGTGGCAATCATTCCAACCACACAATCCCCACTCTTGAGTTTCATACCACGAACTCCTGCGGTGACACGCCCTTGGACCTTGACAGTGAACCCGATGGAACCATCTGGATTCTCCTTTGTCTCGCTCGGCTTGAAGCGGCAAGCACGTCCATTCTTTGAGACAAGCACGATGTGATCATCATCAGTTGCTGCTCGCACTGCGACAAGTGTATCGGTTTCACTCTTGAATTTCAAGGCATACTTCCCATTCTTGTTGATGCGTGTATAGTCGGCGAGTTTCGAGCGTTTCACGATACCTTCGTGGGTAGCAAAAATGAGGTAGTGCCCCTCTGGATTTTCTTGCAATTCCTTAGATATTGGTAAAATCGTAACAACTCTTTCTTCTTCTCGGATATGCTCGATTAGATTTCGAATATGGCTGCCACGACTATGCCGGCTACCTTGGGGTGTTTCCCAAGCCTTGAGGCCATAAACTCGACCTTGGTCAGTGAAAATTAGCAAACGATCTTTACTGAAACAAGTGAGGATTGATTTGGGAAAGTCCTCGTCCTTGGTGGTGACTCCCTTCAATCCCTTTCCGCCTCGGTTTTGGACTCTGAATGCTTCAACAGGCAGGTGGCGGATGTAGTTGTCTTCAGATAGTGAAATCACAATTGCGCGCTCTTCGACCAAGTCTTCACGGTCCATGGATAATGGCATGGGGTCAATGTTGGTCCGTCGCTCATCACCATGTTTATCCACCATTTCATCAAGTTCCGTGAGGAGTATTTCCAGTTGGCGGCTTCTGCTTCCAAGAATTGCATTGTATTCAGCAATCGCAAGTTTCAATTCTGAAAATTCATCATCGACTTTCTTGGTATCCATCTTAGAAAGTTGGTAAATTCGCCTTTCAGCGATGGCTTTGGCTTGTGGTTCTGTGAAATCAAATACTGCAAGTTTTTCGTATTTTTCTTCACCCCGCAGAATTTTCTCAAAGTGCTCGCGATTTTCAGAACCTTTGCCAGCCGCCACAACATCATCGATTCGTGCCTGAGCCTTCACTAGGCCCTCCAGAACATGCGCTCGTGCCTCTGCCTTTGCAAGGTCAAATTGAGTTCTCCGTTGAATGACCTCTTCTCGATGACGTACATATGCGTGCAAGATGACTGGCAATGTCAGTTGTACTGGCTCTCGATTGATGATCCCCATCATGTTTGCAGAATAG
>DAVT01000131.1:9703-22691 GCA_002505685.1 Euryarchaeota archaeon UBA501
CATGTTTGCAGAATAGGATTCTTGCAAGCGGCTTGAGCGATACAATTGATTCAACACCGCATGGGGGTCTGCATTTTGCTTGACCTCAATGACAACGCGAATCCCTTCTTTGCTGGACTCATCTCTGATGTCTCTGATACCCTTGACAGTTTCTTTACTCACAAGTTCAGCGATACCTTCGAGCATTCCAGCTTTTTTCACTTGATATGGGATTTCAGTGACAATAATTCGCTTTCCATCCCCATCGTCTTGAACTTCACATTGTGCGCGTACGTGGAATCTACCATGTCCCGTTTCATACATGTCTCGAATCCCATCAATTCCATGGATGGTGGCGCCGGTTGGGAAATCTGGACCCCTTAGGAGTTGCATGTATTCTCCGATGTCAATTGACGGTGGGTTTTCTGGGTCTCCATTTTCCTCACCTTCTTCCAATATTCTATCGACGTGCAAGTGGACTGCAGATGCGACTTCCGGAAGATTGTGAGGTGGAATTTTCGTGGCCATTCCTACGGCAATACCATCGCTACCATTCAGCAGAAGGTTTGGCAAACGTGCTGGCAAGACTTCGGGTTCTTGTTCTGAATCGTCGAAGTTAGGCTGGAAGTTTACAGTATCTTTCTTGATATCTTCAAGCATGTGTTTTGAGAGTCGGTCCAATCGACTCTCAGTATATCGCATTGCAGCAGGGGGATCACCATCGATACTCCCAAAATTCCCTTGTCCATCGACCAATGGGTATCTAAGGCTGAAATCTTGTGCCATACGAACCATTGTATCGTAAATGGACTGGTCACCGTGTGGGTGGAATTTACCCATGACTTCACCCACAGAACGTGCTGATTTGGAGTAAGAGCGGTCGGAGGTGTGTCCGGCCTCATGCATACCATAGAGGACTCTGCGGTGGACAGGTTTCAATCCGTCACGAACTTCTGGTAAAGCACGCCCGATAATGACGGACATGGCGTAATTGATGTACGATGTTCGCATTTCTTGGTCGACAGTGTGTCTGACTTGATTGTCTGTTGGATTTGTTGATTCTTCTTCATCACTCATCTTTGTTCACCTCACACATCAACATCCGCTTCAGCAGCATGCAGTTCGATGAAAGCACGCCGGTCGGGAACATCATCTCCCATCAAAGTCTGGAACAAAGATGAAGTTTCTCCCTCGTCACTGAAGTCATTCGCAGTGACCTTGAGTAGGGTGCGGTTCACTGGATCCATCGTTGTCGTCCAAAGTTGATCTGGATTCATTTCACCGAGACCCTTGTACCGTTGGATACCAATTTTCGCATCCGGATTTTCTTCCTTGAATTCTTCAATTATTGCATCACGTTCGGCATCGGAATATGCATACCTCGAGGTCCGCCCGCGGGTAATCATGTACAAGGGTGGCTGGGCAATGAAGACATTACCTGCTTCAATCGCAGGGCGCATAAACCTCCACATGAACGTCAGAATCAAAGTTCGAATGTGCGCACCATCGACGTCAGCGTCCGTCATGATGATGATTTTTCCATAACGGAGTTTTTCGACGTTGAAATATGTCTCATCATCAGCTAGGTTTCCCTCACCTTCCGCCAATTCAGGCGGATTCCCAACCCCTGCGCCAAGTGCCTTAATCATCGTTTGAATCTCATTGTTCTGGTACACTTTGGCCTGATTTCTCAATTGCCTTTCAACATTCAGGATTTTACCTCTAAGAGGTAGAATCGCCTGTGTTCTTCGGTCACGCCCGGTTTTTGCAGAACCACCCGCAGAATCTCCTTCGACGATGTATATTTCACATTCTTCGGGATTTCTACTTTGACAATCTGCCAGTTTACCAGGTAGGCCACCACCTTCCAAAACACCCTTTCTTCGCGTCAAATCCCGCGCTTTCCTCGCAGCTTCGCGGGCTTTGCTTGCTAGAACGGCCTTGTCTATGACAATCTTGGCTACTGAGGGATTTTCTTCAAAGTGTTCGGCCAATTTTTCATTCACAATACTCTCGACAATTCCCGCAACTTCGTTCGATACGAGTTTGTCTTTAGTTTGGCTTGAGAATGAAGGGTCGGGGTGTTTCACACTGATGACAACAGCAATTCCTTCGCGAACATCGTCCCCTGACAACTTGTCCACATTTTTGAGGAGGTTGCGACTCTTCGCATATCGGTTCAGTGATCCGGTCAATGCGCTTCGAAGGCCTGAGAGGTGTGTTCCTCCGTCTCGGTTGCGGATGATATTGGTGTAACATTGTATGACTTCATTGTAGGCATCCGACCATTGCATGGCCAATTCAATGTGTATTTCTCCCCCTTCAATTTCGCGCATACCTTTGATGCAAACAACATCTGGGTGAATGGGGTTCCTTCTCTCATTCAATTGCTTGACAAATTCGGAAATCCCTCCGTCATATTGGTGTTCAACGATTTCAGGTGAATCTCCTCGCTGGTCGACGATTGTAATTTTCAATCCTGCATTCAGGAATGCGGTTTCCCTAAGGCGTGTGTTTAGAATTTCATAATCAAATTCCGTGACGGTCGTAAATATCTCTAAATCAGGTTTGAATGTGATTGCAGTTCCAGTTGAGTTACTGGTCCCTATTTCTTCTAGCGGACCTTGTGGCTCACCACGGACATAGGTTTGTTCATACATTTTCTCGTCGCGTTGAATGGTCATTTTGAGCCATTCTGACACGGCATTCACTGCCGAAACACCAACGCCATGAAGTCCACCTGAAACTTTGTACGAAGAGTTGTCAAATTTGCCACCTGCGTGGAGCTTTGTCATGATCACTTCAGCCGCACTAATCCCATACTCGGAATGCGTGCCGACGGGAATCCCTCTGCCATGGTCGACAATGGTGACTGACCCATCTTTTTGCAACACGATTTCCACAGCATCACAGTGCCCGGCAAGATGTTCGTCCACTGCATTATCGACAACTTCCCAAATACAGTGGTGGAGAGCGGAACCGTCGTGCGGATCGCCAAGGTACATCCCTGGTCGTTTGCGTACTGCTTCAAGCCCTTCTAGGACTTGGATGCTGTCTGCTTTGTAATCGGTTTCACTCATTTTATCAAACCTCTTCCTTTATTTTTTTGAGGACCCCCGTAGGGGGTCCTCATCACTTGTTCTTTCGTGGACTCTCGGGGTTATTGAATGATTCGCCTTCAGCGCCGAAAAAACCCCTTTTTTTAGCCCCTTTTCGTGCACTCAAAACACTATGAAAAACGCCTCTTTTCCTTACAGAAAATCACCATTTTTTCAGCATTTTTTTCGAATCCTCCTCTCAATACGATTAAACCCGAAGTGCGAATCGCCGCGACGATGACTGAGTCCTTGATCTGCGCCACTCTGCGAGGGCACAGTGTTGGTGACATGATTCGAGATGCTAGTCGTGCCACTGCGGCAGGTGCCGACATGGTCGAAGTGCGCTTCGATAACCTGTACACAAACCGCATTGAGGTCGACCCCATCGTCGTCACAAATGCTGAAGGTGAAGAAATCACAGAAAAGCAACCTCCGATTATGGAGCAGCGCCCCATCGAAGAAGTCGATGTGGAGAGTTCCATCGAGAACTTGAAGAATGGTATTCAGATTCCAGTAATTTTCACTTGCCGTTCTATGGATGAGGGTGGATATTTCCATGGCGATGAGGCCGCAAGAGTATCTATTCTTCAGGCGGCAATCGACAGTGGAGTTACATGGATAGATTTGGAGATTTCAATCGCAGATAAGGCTCGCAAGGCCTTGGTTAAGGCCTGTGGTGAATCAACCTCAATCGTCGCCTCTAGCCACCTTCCTGCCGCTTCTTCAGCCGATGAAATTGTAGATTTCGTTAATGCCAATTCAGGCGCTGGACAGATCATCAAGTGTTGCTATTTGGATGTTCAACACTCGAGTAGTTTACACATTTTTGAGGCGGCTGAAAGGCTGGCTGATTCAGATGTTCAGGTGGCACTGATGGGTCAAGGACCTGGAGGAGATTGGACTCGAATTCACGCACCTATGCTCAAGCAATCACTCGTCTACACAACGCTCGATCGGGATTATGCATTGGTCAAGAGAGGTCAAGTCAACATCAATGATTTGCGAATCGCTTGGGGCGTTTTGGAATACGAATAACCTACTGCATCTGTGGTAATTCGACTTGAGGTGCCTCTTCTGGCGCCGTTTCGAGATGTGGCATCAAATCAGCACTCGCCACATCCATAGACACATTTCCAGCCTTCATGTATTGCTTGTGAACAATGAATGGGGCAGCGAGTATCCCAATCAAGCCACTACAACAAAAGCACTTGACAGTCCAATTGGGTAGTGACAATCTTTCCTCAACGATTACATTCACATCGACACTGTAATTCTCACCCTGAGGACCAGCGTCGTATACACGGATGTTATCCCATGAATCGATTACTAGGAACATTGTTTCAGGGTTAGGGTCGCAGTTATCAAAAATCCAACAGGATTCTTCTTCAGGATGGTCCAAAGCAACTGAAAATTCCACTTTGTTTAACTTTTCATATGAGTGAACATCTCTGAATGAACCCCATAGAAACAAGTTCTGAGCATTTGGGGATGAAGTTGCCATTTCATCTCTAATTTCATCATCTGCATGACGTGACCAATAATCCCAAGTGTAGTACATACCAATGTCCCAGAAATCTTGCGATGTGAATTCCTTCTCTTGCATCAGGTACACATCTGCAACGGGGCGTTCTTCCGAGCTATTCAGTGGTTGTAGGTCCACTGAAAAGGTGTACTTGAAGCCAGTCACCATATTCATCCGTACGCCAACGGCAGAATCATTGTACAACTCAAAAGATGTGCTGAATGAATTTCTGAGGGGGCACAAATCGTTCCAGAGTAAACCCTCAGTTTCTGGGAGATCTCCACGTTCTTCCCAATGTTCTTTATCATCTTCCTCGTCGATGCTTTTCATGCCATCTCCAGTCATTTGGAAATTCTCAACGGTGTTGTGATCTACAGTTCCACTTTCTTGTAATTCCTCACACGATTGCTGTGCAGAGGCCAAAGGTGCAATTTCGTACCCGATGGCAGTTAGAAGTGGTATCATCAGGATTGATACGACTACTATGGAGTACAAATGCCCCCTCCATGTCACCATCATCACCGCCGGCGCCTGCTGGTCACAGGCCGCACATAACCTGATTCCTTGCTGCGTCGGTCGTCACGTGTCAAATGCGAGGGTTTGGGCGGAGGCGCGTGCTGATCCATGCCTAGGATGCCACCCTCAGTGTGTACTTCGGTGACATCGTAAGTGCTGGCCGCTTGCTCTGCTTCAACTTCAATTTCCTCAGGCTCGCGCATGACCAACCACCCAAGGACTAACACGAGGGCAATGAGGATGATGATGTACAAACTTCCAGAATCCGAGGACGGTAGCAAATCTTTCCACGATAGGTCTCCCAAGGCCTCCTCTTCAGAATCTGGACTGCGGACAATCACATCGAATGTTTGAACCGTGCAAACGTGCGTGTCATCACAGACCTTCAGACGGATTACGAATTCCCCGGTTTCATTCCATTGGGTGTCAATTCGTCCGGGGAATTCTTCGTTCATCACCCAGTCGTCGTTGAAGTTTCCATTCCCATCTTCATCTACACTGTCATCAATGTCCCAAAGGTAACTGAGCATGGTATTCAATTCTGTGTCGCGATCATTATCTGGAATTCCATCGTTATCACTGTCAACCAATGTATCGTCGTCACGCCAAACACGCATCCCGTTCAACATGTCAGAATCTACGGCAGTTGCTCTGAGGCTATTGAGTGCCCCCATGAATGCAGTGCCGTCTACAATAACACTCTCAGTTTCAACCGAAGGTGCACTAGACACCCAAATGCCCACGGTGGTAGAATTGCTATCTCCTGTGCCAAATCCATCTCTTACAGTGAGCGTTACGGTGTAGTAACCTGGCATTTCAAAAATATGCCAAGAATCGACTTGGTTTGAGGGCGGAGATGCATCTCCCCAGTTCCAAGTCGTCTCGACAATTCCATTCCAATCGGGTGCGTTTTGGTCAGGGTTTTCCATTCCATCGAATGCGATATCCATATCTCGAGACCCGTCAGAAGAAAATCGCAGTACAGTGCCTGGGGCGACGAAAACGTCCCCACTTTCGGTAAAAGTAGTACGCCAATTGTATACTGACAAATCTTGCCCCGGTACAGTGACCACAGTATCGTTTAGCCACGCCTCTTGTACTGAGAGTACTGGCATTGGCAATGGATTGGCGATGTGAATTGTGTAACTCTTCGGAAGTGATTCCAAGCCACGTTCATCTGTGACAATCAAGGTGACTGAGTATACGCCTGGTTCAGTGAACATATGGTTGACTTGAGTATTTGTCATGTTATCTTCAATTCCGGTAATGGTCCAATTATGAGTCATATTTCCTGAATTTCCATCAGGGTCAAAGGAGGATGAAATGAATGTATACATCGTATTCGTGGTTCCATCAGCAGGGCGTGGGAAAATGGCCACAGGACGCTGATTTAGTACCTCTACATGTAAGGTGGCTACTGAGAAGTTTCCAGCATCGTCCACGGCATAAACTGTGACGTTTTTCCACCCGGGTGTTGCCCAAGCCACCAATGGGTTTGCATCCGTACTGTGATTTTCAGTGAATGGGGAAGAAAGTGTAACAATGCCGCCATCCAAGTTGATGTTTTCATCAAACCACCAATCCGTTTCAACAATGGTTCCATCATCATCGGTGAACACTGTTGGTAGACTCAATGGTGTCAATGTCGTCGTCTGCAAATCCTCGAACCAAACTTGACGAGGTAAACGATTGAGAATCAAAATTGACACACTCATGTTGGCAACATGAGTACCATCATCAACGAAAAGAGTCAGAATATATTCGGTACCATTTGAGGAACCAACCTCCCATTCGTGCGAGATTTCATACAATCCTTGACCACTAACAATTGTCCCATCACCGAAATCCCAAGTGAAAATCAATTGATTTAATGGCACATTGTCTTCGGTTCCAGCAGATGAGAATTGCACACGTTGGGATGTCAATAACATGTACGGGTCAGTGATTGCTGAGGGTGGTGAACCGACATCGATCTTCGGAATCGGGGGTTGTGTATCATTCACTCCAATCACCCATTCTTGAGGTGCGCTGACAGCTCCACCTTGGTCGACAACGGTCAAACTCACATTGTACGTCCCGGGAGTTTGCCATGCTCTCAACGGGTCCTTGAGTCCCGAACCAGCTGACCCATCACCAAAGTTCCAATTGTATCCAACAGGAGTTTCATTGTTCGTGAATGATTCATTGGTCAGGCCAAGACCCCACAGATCATACCCTGCCCCAAAGAACTGCAACGGGAGCCATGTCTGTGTTGCATTGGCAGCGGCCCCACCTTCAGCAATAGGGGCCATATTGGTGAGGTTGAGTGGGAGTGTGAGCGCCTCACTCACAATTTCTCCAATTTGATTCCGCATGGTAAAACTGAGTGTCCAATCTCCATCCCAAGGAGGGGTGTACCAAACTGTTTGATTGACTGGGATACTGTTTCCAGCCTCTAAAGAGAACATCATGGTGTCGTGTAGGACATTCTCTTCGTAAGCCCGAACCTCGATATCCAGCACTTCGTAGAAGGCTGATGATGTGACTTCTACGGTGGCCTCTACAGTGTCAATATCGCCATCTTCATCGCGGTCGGTTGTGAACTCTTGAGCGACATTAATCTGGGCTGGTTGTGTAATCAACCCCGCCAGCACATCGAACGTGGCAATCGGATATTCGGAAGCTCCTCCAGGGAAATTGCAGTTGGGATAGGTGTAGTCACAATCATCTACACCGCTTTCGTACCAAACAATGAGGTAAACATCATCGGTGACGTTACCAAAACTTGGTATCAGTGCCGTGCCAATTCCAGAAGTTGGATCAAAACGCAATTTTTCCATCGACCAAGTTCCTGCTGCGGCATCATGGGATAGTGCAGTTGCCGCAAAGCCAAGTTCACTTGGTTGAACCTTGATGTTGAGCGGGGCACCAGTTCCATCTTTGAATCGGAACGCGTGAACTCCCCATCCTTCGATATCTTGTGTGCCTGACTGCCACATGCCCCCCCAATTCAAATTTGAATCCGTCAATTCAAGGCGGCAGAATTGATTGCCGTTACATGATTCGTACATGTCGATATTGTCGAGTCCAAATTCTGCTTGTGTTCCATAATCAAGGGTTACCGAGGCCGTAAAATTAGCAAAAATATCGCTCATCGTAGTCCCGATAGGCGTTCCCGATGGGCCTAGTGTTTGTGCAAGGTGGACGACCCCCTCCCCTCCCGTCCGTGTGTCTGCGACGAGTTGCCGAATCGCTGAACCTCCACCGAGGTTGTCTGCCAAGAATAGCATGAACATGAATCCGGCGCCATAGTCGCCATATCGCTGATTCCACCAACGTACGGAAGCGCTGGCATTTGTTGTCCACGCATTGGCATGGTCAATCACTGCTTGCGATGCTCCAAAGCAAAGGAACGCAGCCATATCCGCATTCCCTTCGTCGACCCAAGCATACTCAAATGGGTCTCGAGCATTGTGGAGCAAGTGCTCAAACTCGTGTGATAAGATGGTGTTTCTCCATGACAAATCATCAATGTCAACATACATGATTTCCCGAGTTGATGACATACTTGGCATGAAGTACCCACCAATATTTGAGCCCCCATCGATTGCATAAATCACAATCTCGATTTGGCAATTATTGTCTACATCAGGTGCGCTGCCGAAATAATTCGTATTGGTGGGGAAAATCGTTGTTTCCCAAGTGGAGCCGATATTGTTCAGTGTAGTCGAAGATACAGATTGCCCATTTTCAATCAAAATGGCCGAATTTGCAGTCACATGCATCGCTGAGACCTGAATTTGTCCCCCTGTGGTTTGCACGGTACCAGTGTCCCCAGTTGTCCACGCATTTTCACAGGCTCTACCCGAGGTTCGAGCACTTGAGCTGGATTCCTCAAATGGCAACACCATGCCAGGGTATCCATCATTCGCCCACTCTTGCTTCAAATGACGTGTTGCGCTGTAAATCAGTTCATCCTCTTCACCGGCAAAAAGGTACGGGCGTCCATTATTCATCAAATCAAAATCATCTAGGTCATAAACATAGGTCGGCTGGCTTTGAATCGCCTGATTTCCACCTTCTTCACTGGCCGTCGCAAAGGGCGTCCAAGAAGCGAAAATCATCAATGAAACCAACATCAAACTCTGTGCTCGACTACCAATGGACATTTGCTCACCCGCGGAAACACTACGTGTTCCGCGTTGACTTGGACCGAGCAGGTATTTAACACAAGATGGAGCATTGTTCATACATGCTCAGGGGCCGAAGGTTACTCGCGGTGATTTGTTGTGCCCTTTTCGCCTTCTATTTCCCGCCCTCAATCGGGGCGCAAGGTGACGGTTCTGCCTTTGTTCGAGCCGAATCATTGGTGGTCGTGACACACGACAATGTTTCACACGATTCGGGAGCCTATACTCAGGGCCTCGAATTTTACAACGGGCGCTTATTCGAATCCACTGGAATATACGGCAATTCTTCACTGCGTGAAGTCAACCTCTCAACCGGCGAGGTCATCCGTTCGATAGAGCTCAGCGAGGATGAGTTTGGGGAAGGACTCACTTTTGTCGGCGATCAAATCATTCAACTGACATGGCGTGAAGGTGTCGCTTATCGGTATGATGTTGAAACCTTTGAAGAGGTTGCAAATTATTCCTATTCGGGTGAAGGCTGGGGCCTCGCTTTTGATGGAAACCAACTCATCATGTCAGATGGTTCCGATGTGCTCCAATTCAGAAATGCGACAACCTTCGCATTGGAATCAACACTCAATGTAACATTGAACAATGAGTCATTGAACAATCTAAACGAGCTTGAGATGTATGGTGGCTTGTTGATGGCCAATGTCTACCAAACCGACGAGATTGTGGCCATTGATTTGGCCTCAGGTGTGGTGGTTTGGCATATTGACGCAAGCGGTTTGCAACCTCAAGGCGGAGAAGTTCTCAATGGCATCGCTTTTGATTCATCAACGCAATCATTGTGGGTCACAGGTAAGTATTGGCCAGTAATGTACAATATCTCATTTTTAGAGCCCGAACCTTCTCCTGAACCAGAAACAAACGATGAAGTTGAATTGGTCGTTAGCAATGAAGTCGAATCTGTTTATGTGGACATCATTTTGGTTACAATGATTATTCTCATTGTTACACTTTGGGCCAAGAAATTGAAGGACGGCGGATACAACCCACCAATCAAGGGGGACTCTGAATGAGCGATGAAGAAGACTTGGTCGTTCAATTAAATGATGATGCAGAAATTGAATCTGCGGTCTATCGAGAACGAACCGAAGAGGCTCAGGAGTGGTCGATTAGTGTTGCTATCGGATTGATTATCGGCGGCTCTTTGTTGGGCCTTTGGTTCGGTGTTTTGCTATTCGCTGCTGACCCACAAGATGTTTTGGAAAATCCACTTTTCATCGATGAAAACACGGCCACAGTTAACGGCCAACTGCTTTCCGCTTTAGATGCAGAAAATGGTACAGGAGGCGACCCGGTAGAAGGGGTGCGAATCATTTTACTCAACATGGATGATGAGCCAACCAGCCATAGCGCCTTTACCGATCGAGAGGGTCGTTTTGTCATGGAGGATGTGCCACAAGAGTCCTTCATTTTGAAAATCAGCGAGGAGAATCACATGGTCGTGCGTACAACATTTATTCCGGGCGATCAAGCAGTACTTTCCCTGACTTTGACACCAGGGGAAGGAACAATCGAAGACGATTTGAGGCGAGATACTCACTTGGAGAGCGCGGTCCTGTTGGCCTCGGTAGTGGCCTCTCTAACCGTTGTATCCGCGCTGTTTGGATTCGTTGGTGCCGCCGAGGCGCGAAGAGGCAAAAATTACCGCCGAACCCAGTACCTCTGTGGTTTTGCATTATTTAGCCGCGGTGGGATTTTTATTGGTCCACTCCTCATTCTTGTTGGCATGGGTATGTTGTCCGCCATTAAGCATCAATTTGAGGATGTTGAAGATGACAATTGAGGTGCGAAGATGTACCTGATTACCGTGGAAGGAGGCGATGGTTCGGGCAAGGGCCTCGCAACACAAATGATTGCCGAAATCTTGCAACAGGAATTCACATTTTCTGGGGTGGATGTTACCGCTGAACCTCGACGTGACGCAGAACTGGGTTTATTGGCGGTTGAGGCCGTTCGAACGGGAGAAGCCGGTCCGACACGCGAAGCGGTCTATTTCGCTGCTGATCGGATGGATCATTCGCACACTTGGATTCGTCCGCGATTGAGTCAAGGACATGCTGTGGTCAGTGAACGCAACGTGCATTCCTCGTTGGTCTATCAGGGGGTCGTAGGTGATCTTGGAATCGATGAAGTCGCCCAGATGAATGCTGCTGCGATGATTCCTGATTTGTGTATCTGGGTAGATTGCGATCCGAAGACTGCCTTGAATCGTATTTCTGATGGTACACTCAAATTGTCCATATCATCTCGTACAGATGACACTGAGTATTTTGAAACCGATGAGTACCAAGTCAAAATTCGCCAAGGTTACCATGACTTACTGGGTGGAGCCGTTCCAATCCCTGCTCCTTTCAACAAGGGTCGTGTCGTCGGCCCAATCATCAACGATGGGACAAAAGAACAGTTTAGGCGCAAATTGCAAATGGAGATTCGCAAATTCCTACATGAGCGCCCAACTCCTCTCAACGTGCCGACTGAAGAAGTTGAATTGCACATGCTAGCAGAAGCCCTCGCTTCGCAAAAAGGCCAAACTACTCTTGATGTATTGGCGACAAAACCAGCACGAAGCAATCTTGATTGGCTCGGAGGGGAGAAACCATGGCAAGTCGTCCGTGACGCTGCGCGGCTCTATGTCGATGCAGTCGAATCCGAGGACGCTCCCCCAAGAATGGATGTCCCACGAGATCCTCTTAGCCACCCCGTGCTATCGATATTGGGTACACTTTCCTTATTGCCTGCAACCGAAATTTCAGAATTGAGAAATTGGTTAGGGCCAGTAAGGATGGTCACCGAGCGTCACACGCATAGGATGGTGAAATTTTTCGATGAGCAATCGGATTGGGTACGCGTCCATCGTCCGATGATTGGACATGACGCTTCTAGAACCGAGTTGAGGCCAAATTGGCAGGCGTTTGGACGCGTTGGATTGGTAATTTGGCCCTACAAAGAAGCGCTATCAGAGTGGAGGCAAAACCATCCGAATACACCTTGGAAGCATGGTTTGGGCGCAGTATTGTCCGCAGACCCTAGTGCAGCCGATGCTTGCTTGTCTCGATTATCCATATTGGGTTCGGGCAAGGCCTCAGAATCACCTCCTTCCTCACATGATGAACTTCTGATGTGGTGGCAAGATGGTGTCGCTTGATTACTCACTCTCAGAGTGGTCGTGAGTTCGCAAAATGGCTCCGGCCGGAAGTTGGACAAGTGCTGCATCAAGGCCAAATCGGTCTGGTCTTGAAGATAGGCTTGCACTGAAATACCAACCAATGATGAATCCAAACGGAATACCAGTCATCAAGCGCAAGGGATTGACAGATTCATAGTCGGTGATAGCTTGTATCCCACCATCCAGTACGACGGGTAGACAAAACAAAATTCCCAATGCGAACATGGCTGAGAGCCTACGGTCTTTGGTGTACAATGAAGCAATTCGATTATCTGGGAACATGGTCAAGAATGTATCTCGAATCGTCCAACGATTCAAACCCCTCCTAGAGAACCACCAACCTCCAAGAGCGAGTCCGAGGAATATGCCGACGTCACGCGCACAAACCGGCATCTGGTTCCCATTTATTGTCCAAGAGCGCTCAAATTTTTGATGGCAATTCAAATCCCCAAAAGCGTAAACAAATGCATAGTAAGGATTCAATTCTAACCATGCAAAGGTGCCTCCATGAGCACTCTGGTTATGCCCC
>DAVT01000051.1 GCA_002505685.1 Euryarchaeota archaeon UBA501
GGTCACTGGGATGACTTCGCAGATTTGGATGGCGATGGGGAACTCGATAGTGGACCCACCGGGAATGAGAATGGCGGCCGCGCATCCTACATCCACTATGCTGAACCCTTCCCCGAAATGGTCGACACCAGCCACCTTGGTGGCCCTGCAGGTGACCGTCATCTGACCGTCCTCGCCGTGGAAGTACTGGCGACATCAGAAGGGACTGGATTGGTGTACTTGCTGGACACCACCAACTACACCATGAGCAATGGGAACCTCCGATTCGAGCCAGCCTTGTATTCCACTTGGGAGATTCCAACCGCTTGGGAGCATTGCTATGGCTCATCTTGTGAAGACCATACGAATAGTGACGAATGGTTGCTGTTTAGCCCCCACAACTTGGATAGTGTCTACTTCCCAACCAATGATGACGACTTGCCAGACAATAGCCTCGGTGGAACTTGGGATGGACGACTCTATGTCAGCCACTATCACGGGGGCATGTGGATTGTCGATGTTGAAACTCTAATCGCTGCAGGATTTTCTGGGCAAGAAATGAATCAAACCAATCTTGAATCTACCATTGGATTCTATCTCCCGCATGGAAGTGAATACGGAGAACCATTGGGCAGTGCCTACTACGACTTCGGTTGGATTCCATTCTTGTGGGCGGTGGAATATCACGATGGATACGCCTACATGTCCTGCATTACGAGTGGATTGTATATTGCCCAATTGGACATTGACAAACCGTATCGTGGTGTTTTGATGAACAACGGATGACGATTCGTGCGTTAGCACAATAAGTTGCGGCGATAGCATAGGGCCATGGAAGGCCGAATGGGATGGATTGCAGCACTGTTGGTTGGAACGTTGTTTCTTGCATCCGGATTGGGATACATGATCAGTATTTCCGGACCCGATTCGACCAATGATGTGGAAGTTGAAACGGACACTCAAGAGCCCACTGTATCTGATGAAGCTCCATTGTTAACCATGGATGTGGCTGAGCACCCATATGGAGTAATTGCATTTACCCTAGAAGGAACTGTTCAGGACGAGAACCCCTCTTCTACAGTAGTCTATGTGGAAATCATCAATCCGATGGATGAATCACGCCAAGGGCCATGGATGTTCTACGCGGGTTCCGATGGACGTTGGAGTGGGGTACTCCCCATCACCATGCCCAGTGAATGGACAACCAGTGCCTATGCCGAAGATGCGGGTGGGCAGGTGTCAGAAACTGTATATTCAACTGCAATCATGCCAATGCCTGACGAACCTGCGGCAGAATTCACCACTTCATTTGCACTCGATTCTGCCAACAATGATTGGGCTAACATCACGGGCTCTATCACACATGCATTCCCGACTACCTGTGTGATTTCTTACCAACCACAAGGCCAAGAAAAGATCGTGGGACAAGTGAATGTCGCTGATTACTCAATCTCACTAAATTACAACTCGACGAATCACGCGGGAGAAATTATGGCTGATTGCGGACTATTTACTGAAACACGCACCGTCACCCAATATGCAATTCCTGAACTCTACACCGAAGAACCCGATGCGGATCAAGATGGCGTCGCAGATGCTGATGATGAATGCGAAAACACCCCGCAAGGTGAGCCTGTATACGATAATGGCTGCAGTGATAGCGAAACGGACAGTGATGGGGACGGGGTTTTCAACACAGATGACCAATGTGAAGGACACGATGATTCAATCGATGTAGACAATGATGGTGTTGTGGATGGTTGCGATTCTCTAATTGATTCTGATAATGATGGTGTGGCGGATTCTGACGATGTTTGTGAAGGCGGGGATGACAACTTGGATGCGGATTCAGATGGTTCACCCGATGCTTGTGACAACGATGATGACAATGATGGAGTTGCTGACGGACCTGACCAATGCCCAAACACACCCGATGGCACAGAGGTTGATTCAACCGGATGCCCGGTTGTTACTTGGGAACCTCAAGATTCATGGCTATGCCAAGATGGACAAGGGCCTTGGGTCAAGGACCATAATTCGGAAGAAGGTTACAACTCGAACAACAATGGCGTTAGTTCGGCAGGTGGAGGAGGTTCAGGGCCTTGGTTCCAATGCGAAGTGTCTGTATCCATAGAAAATGGAGAGATGGTCGTGAGTAGCAACGGAATACCGAACCATGACTTCCTTTCTACGCGAGGTTGTTGTACGGATGAAGTCGACTTGGAATGGCACATTACACTGAATCCTGTCAACGATACTGGAGCTGGGCACAGTTCTACGAATTGCCCCGCTGCGCAAGGGCAATGGGAATGCGCACCAACCCGTGGGGCTGTAGCAGTAGCCGTGAATGGTGTCCCCATGTTTGGTCCTGAAGAAGGGCCCGGCGGAGATGCTGTCGCTTTACATTTTGATTATTTTTACGAGGATCGCCAGCCGATTGACCTTGGATGGTGCACGAGTCACTCCGCAGGAGATAATTTCCACTACCACTATGATGCACAATGTCAGTTCTGGGGGGCTGCAACTGACGAAGATATGAGCGATTATGAAATCTCAAAACTTCAAAGTGAATATCATAGCCCTATCATTGGCTGGGCATTTGATGGATATCCAATCTATGGAATGTATGGGTATGGAGAGGATGGAAATGTGCGAGCCATTACCTCATCTTATGCAATCGAAAGAACCGAAGAAGGTGGCGAGCAAGGCTACAATGGGATTGATGATTGGAATTACATGGAGGGATTGGGCGACTTGGACCAGTGCAACGGTCGATACGGACCGACACCTGAATACCCCGAAGGAATCTACCACTACGTCAGCACACCACTCTCTGGCTCACCACTCATGGTCACTGATCAGAGTAACAATGAAGTGGCAATGATTGGATTCCCGTACTTCTTGATGTGCTACCACGGCATTGCGGATGTCGATGGGCAGCAATCAGGTGGTGGGCAGGGTGGAGGTCCACCTGGTGGGGGTGGCGGTGGCGGTGGTCCACCGGGCCAAAATGGAGTAGAGTATGGATACGGATTCATGCCGGAAAACATCGATTGGGCGCCCCCAAATGCAGGGGTGGAGTTTTCTGTGCCGTCGCTGATGGAACTGGTACAAAGCCTGCTATTTTTCGCGTTCGTAATCACACTATCAGTGAAGTCAGGTTCACAGGCCAAGCGTAGAACGAGCAGCATCCAAAGCAGCATCGAGACCGTCAGCGTTTGAGCCTCCACCTTGGGCAAAGGTTGGGCGCCCACCGCCACCACCTCCGATGTGGTTGGCGATATTGTTCAGAATTTCTACCGCGTTGTGAGAATCGGCCGCAACCGTACCTTCTGTGATGGCCACAATGAGTTTGCCCCCACCTTCGCGGCTTCCGACCACGGCGACGGTTGGTTTGGATGCATCACGGGTCAACTCACCGACCATGTTCTGCATTTGCTTCAACTCCCCAGTCGCTTCCATGACAACATAGCGTATACCGTCTTTTTCAACGGCTTCATCGCCACCTCCACTGGTACGCAATCGAACGATTTCTGCTTCCAGTGACTCGATTTTCTTCTGTTGTGACTTCCACTCTTCAAAGAAGCGGTTTACCGTCTTGGGAAGGTCGTCTACGGACACTCCAAGGGTTTCAGCAGATTCAGTCAAAAGCCGCTCTTGGCGGCGGGCGTGTTCGCGTGCAGTTTCTCCGGCCACGATTTGCAGTCGCTCCACCCCGTCTTGGACTTGACTGCTGCGGATGATGCGTACCTCGCCAATTTCAGCAGCTTGATCGTGATGCGTACCACCACATGCCTGCACATCGTGGTCGCCAATTTTGATGACTCGAATTTGGCTATGCTTAGGGGCGCCTCCTTGGTAAAGTTCGAACCCGAATCGAGAATCTGCTTCCGCACGAGCCATGACCATTTTTTCGACAGTAGGATTGCTAGCGATGATGGCATTCGCGTGGTCCTCTATCGCATCGAGGTCGTCGCGAGTCAGCCTCTGGAAGTGTGTGACGTCAAGGCGTGCGTAGCGCTCGCCTTTTGACGAACCGGCTTGCCAAATATGTGGGCCGAGAAGGGCTCGTGCACTTCCACCGACAATGTGAACAGATGTGTGATGATCCATCAATTGTTTTCGTCGGCCCCAATTGATTGTCCCTTTAACGGCACCAGATACTTCGCGATCCGTAAGATGTAGAATTAAATCACCTTCAACGTGTGTGTCGAAAACTTGCGCCTCATCGAGAGTTCCCGAGTCACCCAACTGTCCACCTCCTTCTGGGTAAAACAATGTGTGATCAAGGATGACTGCGTGCGTTGGAATTCCGATTACTTCACTTGATAAATTCAATGTTGATGCATCTATTTTCTCGCAATGGAGTACATTGGCTTCAAACTGCGTTTGTGCAGTATCTGCATAGTAACCACGGATGGTTGCAGGCCATTCACCTTCAACGATTTTGGACTTTGTTTTGGCTTTGGCCGCGGCCTTTGTTTGCTGAGCATTTCTCTCAGCCATATCTGCAGCAAAGCCGACACGGATGGTTAGATTGACCCAACCGAGTCGATTTGCAATGCTGGCAACCATTTCAGGTTGTAAACCACGTTCTTCTGCAAGTCGGAAGAGAATTTCGTCAGGCGCTTCTTGAGCATCCTTGGGTAACTTTGCTAGGGCCGTATTGACTGCTGCTTCGCCCTTTCGTAGCATCTCGTGATAACGACGCTCTTCCAATTCTAGAATGGTCAAAATCCCCGCTCGGGTTTGGCTAAAATTGGTGATGTCGAGATTCAAATCCATATGATGGGCACCCAAATCTGCAAGTGAAATTTCCAGCCCCAAATCATCCTTCATGCGGCACACGCGTCTAGCCAACATACGTGCAAGATAGCCCGCCTTCGCATTGGATGGCACCAATGCATCTCCAAGCATATTGCACAAGGCGTGCATGTGATCTGGAATCGCATATATCGAAGACAACGGTTCAGTAACCAATTTCAATTTCTCAACCGAAATGGAAATTCCTCTCTCTTCAAGTCGTTGTGACAACCGATTGTACAATGATTCCACATCGGTGCCCACATCAATATTCAGAATGCCTGCGAGACGAGATAACTCAGACAAAAGGGAATCCATGTCGACCTCACCCAACTGTGACAATCGCGACTGGAAATCAGATTCCTTTTGCAACCACTCCACACTTTCTGGGTAAATGGCTTCGTAGATGGTTGGCGTGCCTGCTGCAGCCCAACAGAAACGCTCCAAACCATATCCGGTATCGATAATCTGTAGGGGCATTTCCCCGTAGCGAATACCCTTGATTTCCACATCTCCGTCTTCACGCTCTTCCAGATTCATGAAAACAAGAGTGGCCAATTCCAGCCCACCCACAATCACTTCGACTGCAGGGCCAGCATTCCCGCCTCCAGACCACGGGTTTTCTACGTAGGTGATTTCCATCGGATCGATGCCCAATCGTTGTGTAAACAAGTCGTCACAGAATCGAATACATTCCTCTACCCAATACTTCACGTCACCTTCTTCAGGCCGATTGAAGCAGTGGTGGGCCATCATTTCAAACGTGGTCAAATGTCGACCTGAGCGACCTACTGCTGCCACATCTGTTAGGCGGATACAGGGTTGTGAAATTGTGAGGGGGTTTGCAGGGGGAGGGGCGATTCCTCCAGTAACATGGGGTTGAAAATCTGCGATGGATGCGATGGTCAGATGAATATCGTCTCGCCAACGAGCAATGACTGGATATGGTGCAATGCGGCTATGGTCATGCTCCTCAAAATATCCAAGGAATGTTTCTCGCATTGCATCCTTGAGTGCCTTGCCACGTTGTGAGTAACCAGAAATGATTGGAGCACCGATGAATGTGTACTCGTCTTCTGTGGTATCTCCAGAGGTTTCTCGGCTGGAATCACGCGTCCAAAACCAGAGGTTTGTCACCTTGCAAACCTTCCGAAAAAAGCCTTGCTCATGGAAAAATGGGATGTCGATGTCTCCGAAAGCCATGGGCATCCTCAGTAAGCCGAATTGGTGGTCGTTGATGAATGAGTCGGCCGGCACCCATAGGGTGCCGTCGCCGAAAGCGACTTCAAACAGGGCTTACAGGACCGGTTGTGAGCGAAGATTGGCGAGACCATGTCGAATCGGCTGGAGCCGGACTACATCGGATTAGAAAACATGGTTCAATGCGCGTGGATGCAATGTTGGTTTCAGATGCAAAACATTTAGATGAGCACACGGATCAATCCCCTGGACAATTGGCCAATACTGCTTCACTACCAGGAATTGTCGGCAATGCATGGGCGATGGCTGACTTCCACTTCGGTTACGGGTTTCCAATCGGAGGCGTGGTTGCAACGGACGTCGATAGA
>DAVT01000147.1:0-4426 GCA_002505685.1 Euryarchaeota archaeon UBA501
CCTACCAAGGGCTCGACTTCGATCGAGAAGGTCGAATTCCCAGTCCCAGATTGCGTGTTAAAATCAAACTGGGCGACGCCCTGTTCGATTGTTGTTGTATTCATCGTATGAACCCCATTTTCCAATAGGTGTACTCGAACATCTCCTGTGCGAGGATTTAGAGAATCTGATGCCTGACCAAAGACCGTGTCGAGTCCTTCAAAACCTAGGAAAACTTTGACTGAAATCGGGCTATTAGAACGAAGGTATGACATCGATTCCGGAATCTCATATCCCAACTCATTGTACACTTGCCAATCGCGAATCTGGATATCGTTCTCAACCCCTTGGCCCGATTGTCCAGCGATTTCGATATGCGCGGGAGAAGGTGCGCCATTGGTCATGTAGAGTGATGCACTAATCTTGAATTGATTCGAATCTTCCAAACTAGCGGATGTTTGGAATGGCAATGTTACATCCAAGGAATTTGCAGATTGAACAAATGAGCCACCTCCACTGACATCCATGAATTCGAGAGGTGATTGTGAGGCCCCATCTAGTTGTGTCATTGTATATGATGTTCCATCAACTGGGAATTTGTAAAACGCACGTGCCCCATCTGTTTCGACACTGACCGATAGATAGTCTGGAGTCCCCGAGATCCAAGAATAATTCAGCCCCAACTCCATCCATTGCCACGAAGGAGTGACTGGAGACCATTGTGAGAAATTAGACAAGGACGCTCCATCCAATGCGACGTTTTCTGAGGTCACTAAGTTCGTGATTCTACCCACGTATGCACCGGGGGTGCTCGATTGCACGGACAGGGGGACCATTCGATGTTGTGAGACGATTTGTGCGTTGGGAAGGGCCTGATTCATGGAAATCACAAATGGTGAATCCACAGGGAATGAAAGATCCACGGTGGGCCGGTGAATGGCAGACAAACCCCCTACACGTAGTGACCCTGATGTACCCTGGATATCCAGATTAACAAGTGCATATTGAACGTCGTTGGCAACACCCCAATGTGTGCTGGCATTGACAAGTTCGTCGTTCAACGATTGTAACTGGCTGGAAGTCAGTGTGAAACTTTCAGAATCAACTGAGAAACCCACGGCCTTACTAGCAACGGTAGTCCCCCCAACTGTCAGTGAAACATCGACATTATCACATGCAGCGAATGGAGACATATCTAAGGAAAATGACTCAAGTCCACTCTTGGGCAATAACATTCCAATTTGCCTAGAACCTGGAGTAATCCATGTTAGGTCGATTGACATATCCCCATTGGAGAATCTGTCTTGCCAACCCCAAGAAGAAACATAGGGGTGAGATAATTCCCACTCTGTCCAGCCATCTAGACCTATGTCGAAGCGCGGGTCTGTCGGTAGATGCCCACCAATCATTTCGAGTGTCAATTCGTTAAGTGAGCAACTACTTGTACATGTGATTCGAAGTTGTAATGAGCTACCAAATTCTTCGAAAGCAACAAAACTACCCTGCGAAACTGATTGCCAGTTACCACCATCTAGGGATGCTTCAACAGTGAATGAACCCGATGAGGTAGATGTGAATTGCATTTGGGCAAGCGGGCGATGAGATGTGAAAACTGGTGAGGTGGCAGTTGCTCCGTTGGAACCGCTAATCTGCCCATTATTCCAATTCATCCCACTCATTGACCAACCCGCATCTGTTGGATTAGAGGAAAAAGATGTCCCATATCTATGATTCATGTGAATATTGTGTACAACCGGTGAATCCGCACCACCTCTCGCATCGAAATACAGTTTGAGGCGGAGGCTTGGGTGCTTTTCAGCGTCAATACCACCTAAATCAACCCAGGTTGGCTCAAGATAGGAATATCCAGGGATAGGCGTATTTGAGGCCCCATCCAATACAGACATGACTAGATTTGCACCATTGGGTATCGTAGCGTCAATCGATGTGATTCCATACTTGGCACCTTGGCTGCCATGGGTCCCTGTTATTCCTGGCCCGAATGGGGCGCTGGTCCAATTGGCCTCCTCGCCGCCTCCAGATCCACCTTGAGGTTCTAGGCTGACATCGTCAACATTCCAACCCGTGTATGTCACTGAGCTATCAGTACGGCCTAATTTGAAGCGTATTTGGAAATTGGAATTGCCGTTGACATATGTGGATACATCGTGGGTTGAAAGGCTGAATGAGGAGGGATTTGTTGAATATGAATTCCAATCCCATACCGTAACCCAATTGCCTTGGTTGTTCTTGACATGCACCTGAGCATCATCGTAATAGTATGACTCAATGCCCAGTCTTTTCCAATATTTCAGATGCCATGTACCGCTGCAACCTCCACAATCAACAACGGGCGATGTTGCAAAGTAACCTGAGGAAGGGATATTGTTCGGGTAATTCCCATTGTAGGTATAGATGGCTTTGGTTCCACCATGTACTCCTCCTGACTGACCAAGAGTGGTGTCATAGCCCCAGTACCATCCCGTTCCCAAACTCCATCCTTGGGGGGCATTGGATGGACCTGTTTCAAAGTCCCATTCCCAAATCTTGGGAAGCAATTGCAAACCTTCTGTTTTGTTTACATTGACTCGATCCAAAACGGCTCCTGATGCGTTCCAATCGGATTCTCCAGCCCAAGTGAAACCATCATTGTAAGCTGAAACATCTGGTGAAAGTGACAGGTCGATTGATTCAACGGTATGTCCAACGGGAACCTCTGCTTTCAACGCAGATGAACTTCCGTTTGCTGAAGATATTTCCAGTGTTGTGGGTTGATTTAATCCAACCCGACTAGATACCGTTTCATCCAACAAGTTGTGACTAGGTGGCTGAACCAGTAGTGAACCACTTATGCCCAGCATTAGCAACGACAAAAATACGGGAATGGCCCACTGGTCGAACCTACCGCGCATGCCCCCTCAACCACACCGGAAGTGTTTGAATGCATCGCCGCCCCAATAGGGGCGGTTTCAATTTGTCTGCAGTGCGAAAGGATATGCCCCGTATCGGTTGACCAACTGTTATGGGAGGATTCTCAGCCGAAGAGAAAGAGGAGATGAAAGCCGAGGCTGGGATTGCAGCATGCGCTTTTGTGAAGGATGGCATGACCATCGGGATAGGCACCGGTTCTACGGTCAAATATACGATCCTCGAACTGGGAAGGAGAATCCGTGAAGAAGGACTAATTGTGGCCGGGATACCTACATCGGAAGCCACTGAGAAATTATCTATAGAGCAAGGTATTCCACTTGTTAATTGGTCAGAATGTTCGGCTTTAGATTTGGTCATTGATGGGGCGGATGAATTTGATCCAAAATTGCATTTAATCAAAGGTGGCGGGGGTGCATTACTGCGCGAAAAAATTGTGGCAGAAGCCAGCGGAGGCATGGTTGTAGTTGCAGATGCGAGCAAGCAGGTAGACACCCTTGGAAATTTCCCGCTGCCTATCGAAGTCAATCGGTATGGTTGGGAACAGACACAACGCAGGATACAGGCGATTTGCCCTGGGCCCGTAAACAGACGCGGAACAGACTATCTTACTGACAATGGTAACCCCATTTTGGATGCACAGTTCGGGCCGACCATTTCAGACCCTGTTGAAATGGAAGCACGATTGCGTTCTATCTCCGGGGTTGTAGAGGTTGGATTGTTCACCGATACTGCTGATGTTGTGGTTCTAGCCGCACCCAGTGGTTGTCAAATGATTCGGAAGGAAACTGCTCGACTCTGAGGTATGCATAAGCGCTACACTCATAGAGGGAAGGTCGGTCGACGATTTGGGCGCTTAGCTTAGCTAGGTAGAGCGACGGGCTCTTAACCCGTAGGCCAGGGGTTCGAACCCCCTAGCGCCCGCCACCAATTTTACCCTTGAAACTCATGATGCCCATCGGAGGCATTGAAATGTGGGGGCTCTTTCGACTGGATTGGGGCCATCTATGCAGAAGGACGTTTTCATTGAAGATGTGCAAGATGGTAACCACGATGGTCAAAATGTTGAACTCAAGGGTTGGATTAACCGAACACGAGGCTCAAACAAGATTCGATTCATTGTCCTCCGAGATAGTACTGGACGCATACAGTGTGTTGCCAAGCGGGAAGTGATTGGCGATGAAATGTTTGAGGCATTGAAATCTGCACTCATTGAAACCAGCGTCATACTCACTGGCACAGTGAACGTGGACGAACGTAGTGAAGGGGGTCACGAACTGGTCATTGAATCCGCAGAAATTGTGGGACCTGTCAATCCCGAAAGTCCATTCCCAATTACTGAGAGTGCGATGGCAAATGCAGATGGTGGAGAAACAGAATTCCTGTTAGACCACCGTCACCTATACTTGCGAACTTCTAGAATGACACAAATGCTCAAGATTCGTTCTTCGGTCTTTGGTGCAATACATGGTTACTTCCGAGATCGGGACTTTACAGAGTACCAAGCCCCAAACTTCGT
>DAVT01000147.1:4808-20921 GCA_002505685.1 Euryarchaeota archaeon UBA501
AAAGCATACTTGACGCAATCTTGGCAACTGTACGCAGAGGCCGCAATGCCAGCATTGGAGAGATTATACACAATCGCTCCTTCATTTAGGGCTGAAAAGAGTAGGACTCGTCGTCACCTGACTGAATTTTGGCATGCGGAGATGGAAATTGCGTGGGCCGGAAACGATGATGTCATGGTTCATGGAGAGGGTGTTGTAAGGCAAATTGCTCGAACTCTACTCGATGAACGCTCAGATGAATTGGAGGCGTTGGGACGTGACTTGGACCTAGTTGCAAGATATGCCGATAACCCCTACCCAAGGATGCGATATGATGAGGCAATAGAAACGCTACAAGGCATGGGTGTTGAGATCGAATGGGGACAAGACTTGGATTATTCCAAAGAAAAGGTGTTGACACAAGATTTCGAGGTCCCCCATTTTCTGACACATTACCCTAGAGTTGCAAAGCCGTTCTACCACCGTCCTGACCCTGAAGACCCGAAGTATGTGTTGTGCCACGATTTGTTGGCGCCCGAGGGATATGGGGAAATTATTGGTGGTGGCGAGAGAACCTGGTCCGAGCAAGAAATCCTTGAGCGGATTGACGAAGAGGGCACCCCTCGTGAACCCTACGAGTTTTACATCGATGTTCGCAGATATGGAGGTGTACCACACGGTGGCTTTGGACTCGGTGTCGACCGTGTCTGCAGTTGGTTATCGGGAGCAGAACACATTCGAGAGGTCATCCCATTCCCGCGCGATAGTCGCAGAGTCACTCCTTGAGGGGACCGCATGTGGGTAACAATAGCGATTGTATCCTTGATAGGTATGCTGCTATTGTTGATTTGGAAACGTTGGCAGGTTTCATCAGAATGGATTCGAATGGAACGAGAGTTAAGTGAAGAGCAATACGAAATTTGGAAAAGGAAAAAAATGCGAGATGCTGAATCTTGGTCGGAAAAATGGAAAGGTCTTGAAGCGCTTTTCCTAATCATTCTGAGTATGATTATGATCGGCTTGTGGTACCTCATTCCTTAGACGGAATTCGATTTGGAACACGATTGACCTGCTTCCCCAGCACATAGAGAATCAGGCTAGCCGTTAGCGAGAACACGCCTGTCAAAGTCGCTGCAAAGGCAGCCAAGGCGACGCCCAAAGAGACACCATCATGCGGACCCTGAAAACTAATCAATTCATTGGCCATTTCAAATCCAACCCAAAAAAAGATTATGCCGGGGACTCCAAACAATATCAGAGGGTGCTTACTTTCAAGCATCCAGTAAAAGAATTGGGCGAATCGGCTCGCACTTGCTAGAGATTCGCGAGCAGGCGCGCCTGGGGGCAAATCCAGTTCCACAACCCTGAGGTTGACATCTTTTGGTAGATCCACTGGAGCATTGTCGCTCACCTGTTCGGCGACGGCCTGTAGACCTAGTTGAGAGCAATAGGCGAATTGTATGTCTGCAGTAGTATAGGTATAGGTTTCAGTATCAACAGGTAAACCCTTTCCATCATCCTCCGCTTTCCGGTTTTTAGAACGGTGCTTGAACGCGAGGAATACATCATGCCCTTGTCGAGATAAGCCGACCGTTCTGGCCAAATCGGATAACTCCCAATCGCTATCCAAGGCGATGATTACTGTTCGTTCTGAATCATGGGTTGATTCGACCAAAACTTTGGCGATAGAGGGTGCATCTGTCGGACCTGAATACTGGATTACATCGCCTCCAGCTTGTTGGGTGAGGCGAGTTGTTTCTTCACCCCCATCTAGATTGATGACGGTGACACGGTCTGCGAAATCTTTCGCGCGTACTACCGATGAGGCTACTCGAAGCGCTTGGTCGCGAGCCACGAAGACAATCCTCATTGGAGCGCGTTTGCACATTGTGTGGATGAATGATTCGGTCAAACCGTGGCTTCAAAGACCGGATTGCAGGGCACAGTGGTATGCGGGTCGTCGTTGTCATGCCCGCACGCAATGAGGAAAAATTAATTTCAAAAAGCATCAATTCTGTCCCTAAATCTGTAGATTGGATTATTGTAATCAATGATGGATCCACTGATCGTACAGAGAAGATGGCTGTCGAGACACTGAAAGAAAGAGGGGAGGTCGTTTCGACTAAAGGTTTGGGTGTCGGAGGAGCCATACAAACCGGTTGCGAGTGGGCGCTCCAAAAATTTGGGACAGATTGTGTTGTAGTGATTATGGCCGGAGATGGGCAAATGGATTCTCAAGACCTGCCCAACTTAATCGAGCCCGTTCTTGAAAAACGTGCAGATCATGTCAAAGGAAATCGTTGGTCGCACCCTGACGGACCTAAGGGGATGCCTTGGATTCGCAGAGTTGGAACATGGTGGTTATCCAGATTGACATCACTGGCATCGGGTGTGCGCATTCGTGATTCCCAGTGCGGATATACAGCTACTTCAGGAGACATGATTGCCAATTGGGATTGGGCCAAGACATGGCAGGGCTATGGATATCCGAACTGGTGGTTGATGGAAGCGGGTAGACGGGGGTTTCGAATAGAAGAAAAACCAGTGAAATCAATTTATGCCAACGAAAAATCAGGCATACATTTGGTGACATTTTTTCCCAGCGTGAGTTGGATGTTGTGGATTGGAATTTGGAAAAGAGGTGCGGAGTGGTACATCATTGGCAAGGGGACAAAATGGCCTCTGAAATTTGCGGCTTGCTCACTGTGGTTTGGAGGTTGGTTTTCTCTACTCTATTCACTAAAATTACCAGCCGTAGGACTTGTTGCACCTGTTGCATTTGTTGTACTAGCAATGTTGGACAGAAAAGAATCAAAGCGTAGGCGGGGTGACATAATTCCATGAGCGCTGAAGAAGATGCTAGGTCCATGTGGAAGTGGATGCTAAGTTCTGCATTCTTGGCCAGCATGTGTTGTTTCCCGAGTGTGCTATTGGTAGGATTGGGGCTGATGACGGTCAGTGCTGGTGATGCCCTATCCAATGAATTGTATTTTGGACCGGCACGCTGGGGTTTGTATGGTCTGACACTTGTTCTACTGGGCGTAGGGATCTATCGATATTTTTACTCTCAAGGAATTTGTACAATCGACCATGCTAAGCGGGAAAGGAAACGTATTGTCAATACGACTCTTTTGGTAGTGTTTTCGACATATGCGATATACCTATTCTGGAATTATCTTATTCTAGAACTACTTGGAATTGCTGTGGGTTTACCATGGGAAGAATCCGCCTTCTGGAGATGAATAAATGAGGCCCTTTCATCTTGCTTTCCCCGTCATCAACCTTGAAGAGGCCATTGAATTCTATACCGATGTACTGGGGTGCATAACAGGACGACGAAAGGAAGAATCTTGTGTGTTGAACCTTTTTGGCCACCAAATAGTTGCACACATTGTTCCAGAAATGCCTTCAGTTTCAACCAACCCTGTCGATGGAAAAAGGGTACCTGCTATGCACTTTGGAGTGGTTTTGACCATGGATGATTGGTATGAGTTGCGACGGAATCTTCAGATGAAGAATGTCGATTTCGTCATTGGCCCATACGAACGATATCAGGGCACACCCGGGGCTCAAGCAACAATGTTTGTGAAAGATCCAAGTGGGAACCACATCGAGTTCAAGGCATTTGCAGACGATAAGGCAATTTTTGATGACAAGTGGTGAAGAAATGGCGGAATTGATGCATTTGGACTCATCGAGTCCGTTTGAAATCTATCACATCCTGAATGGGCTTGAAAAATTACCTAAAACGGGCATTGAAGTGGAATTGTTTCTTCCTCCCGGCGAAGGGCCGTTTGGATGCGTGGTTGCGCTTCACGGCAGCAAAGGTTGGGCAGATCATCACCAAGACCACATCGAGGGTTGGCTCGGTTCTGGGCTCGCTGTTTGCAAAGTCAATTCATTCACTTCAAGAAATATCGATTCTACGGTTGATGATCAACTCTCTGTAACACATGCAATGATGCTTGTGGATGCTTTCCGAACACGCTCCGTGTTGGCAAAAGACCCGAGAATTGGTAAAGTTGCAATTGCGGGTTGGAGCCTAGGTGGAACTGTTGCCCTGTACTCCGCATGGTCTCCGATTATCGATATTCTCGGAACCCCGTTTGATGCTCATGTACCATTCTATCCAGCGGCTCATATTCGTCCAGATATTCAAAACTGGTCTGAATCACCCATTTTCATACTCCATGGGGATGCAGATGATTGGACGCCGCTTCATCTGGTTGAGACATTAATGCCTCAGCTCCCTAATGCAAAATTGCAGGTATATACTGGGGCGCACCACTCCTTTGATAGTGAGAAGGAATTTACATTGCTTCCCAAAGCAGTTCGACTGAGGAAACGGACGGCTAGAATTGACAAGAATGGGTACATGTCAGGTAAATTGTTTCTTGGGATTCGATTCCCTCTGAACGAACGTTGGCAGCGTAGATGGGTCATCCGTATTTTGCGAAACAGAGGGGCACATGTGGAAGGGAATCCCGATGCACGTGCTGATTCTCTGGAGAAAGCGAAGCAATTTCTCATCGACACAATCAGTGATTAAGTGGACCCGCTCGGATTTGAACCGAGGTCTGATGCTCCCAAAGCATCGAGCATAGCCAAGCTAACCCACGGGTCCAGCAGATGGGGCGCGTCACTCAACAAACATGAACATTCTCATGGACGTTTCCAACGATTTACACCCGCCCGCATCAATTGCCCCTCGGAACAGGCATGTTCAGCAAATGACTCTGCATCGATGTGAATGTTGGATGAAACCAGTACCTTGCGAAGTGATTCAAGGGTTACGTAGCCTTCTTTATCCTCTGACTTGGAGAGGATATGGTCGCCGTCTATCGGTGATTTTTCCGGAGAATGGGTGGAGTTAGATTGTTGATTCATCCAAGTGGATAGTTGTTCACGGATTTCTGGAGGAGTATTGGCAACTGAGACGGCTTTGCTAGCCTCGCCCGCACTGTGGTGACGGGACAATACCTTGGCATCCGTATGGTTGCAATGTGGACATGTTGTATCCTTGCTGCTACTTTGTCGACCGAAAGCACGCTCGCAGGACCGACACAGCAACACGAGCCAGAGCGAATCCATGTATCGACCAACAGTCGGCAGTTGTTGAAGACTACGCTAAAATCCAAAGTCGCTATTTCCACTTCCCCCGAGGCCACTAGGACCTCCAAGGCTTCCTCCAATACTGGAAACCCCCAAATTTCTAGATCTTGTGGGGCCACTTGCACCTCCGATATTGAGGCTATTTGGAAGAATTAATGCTGCCAAAACAACTCCATGGAAACCTTCCTGTGCTTCGATTTCATCAACTGCGCACTCAAACAATGCACTACCATCTTCTGATTTTCGCAATTCAAGGTCCCGATTCCCAAGCTTGCGTTGAAGGTTACGGCGAAGTTCAGTTTCGCACTCTTCCATCGAACCTGGGTGAGACATGGTCGAAACGATGGCACATTCGTCCCCTTCGGGAGTCGTACAGAGTGCCCATGCCACACCAGCAGATGCGATTCCTGAAGAAAATACAGTTGCCTTGGATAGATGGCATTCCACCAGTGTGCCCATCGGCAAATCCTGAGGTGTACCGGGTTCAAAGCCCATCGGTAACATGGCGCCTTCCCCTTGAATCAATCTTGCATCGCCCAATCCCAGTTCGACTAAGGCTTGATCCAAAGCATGTTCTTCATTTTCACCGAAAGGTGCAACGGCTGTCATCAGCCAGCCGGCCACACCTCCGCTTGCACGAGGGGCTGATTTACGCTGATTTCGAGGGTCGGATGGCTTGCCAATACTGAAATCCATGATGCGCCGAAGAGCGGTCAGTTCATCAAAGGCAGGGTCGACCGCGTTGCATGGTCGATACCCGACCCAAGGTGCTTTCTCTAGCATTTTCTATGCTTGCTGTGGCTTCAATTCTATTGATTGTAAACGAGGGGAACGTTGGTGCAAATGCATGGGCACTACTTGCACTTTCTGGCGTAATTGCTGCCGCAGCAGTCATGGGCTTTTTCCAGCAGGATGAGACTGAGCACACAAGAACTGAGAAAATAGTCCAAAAGGAAGATGCGGCAAAGACCGATGCACAAAGTCTACCCGACCCCGCCGACTCAGGTTTCGACATCCCTGTTCTTTAGAGAAGGCGAAGGGTTTCGAGGTTTTTCGGCGCATATGTTCTAACTCGGTAGGTGCTTGCGAGATCCTTTCTGAATTCAGCGCATGTATGGGAGTCCCCGTGATGGCAAATAATCGTCCTTGGTTTCGGATTCATTGCCTTGACGTAATCCATCAATTGCCGGCGGTCACTGTGTCCACTGAAACCATCAATGGTGATTACGTCGCAACCAATCGATACCATGCGTGTTTGTCCTTGATCATTGATGGGGACTTCTGCGAACCCTTTCTGTAGGCGACGGCCCAATGTTCCATCTGCTTGATATCCTACAAAACACAGGGTATTATTTGGTTCTGGGGCCCAGTGTTTGAAGTATTCAACAATAGGGCCTCCAGTCATCATTCCAGACGTAGCCAATACAATACAGGGGCTAGGGTCCAAGAGGATACTTTCACGTTGCTCGTGTCCACTAACTTTGCGGAACCAAGTAGAATTGAAGGGGTTTTCATCTCCTCCCTTGAGGACCTTTTTGCGCAAATCGCGGTTCAATGCTTCTGGATGGCTGGCATGAATTGCGGTAGCTTCTGTAATCATACCATCAAGCCAAACTGTGACGGGTTCACAAGTGCCTGATTTGAATAACTGATCAATGGCAATCATGACCTCTTGGGAACGACCTACGGCAAATACTGGGCAGAAGATTTTCCCCTTCTTAGAGAGTGCACGTTGAATCAAATCCTGTAGTTCTTGAGTGGCTTCTTGTCTAGTCGGTTGGAAATCCTTTGCCCCTCCATATGTTGATTCCATAATCAAGGTCTCAACACGTGGGAATCGAATGGCAGCCGCATCATAAAGCCAAGATTTCTCGTACTTGATATCTCCACTAAACACGATGTTGTGCTTACCTTCTCCGATATGCATGTGTAGAGATGATGAACCCAAAATGTGTCCTGCATTGTACATTGTCAATTTGATGTCTGGAGCGATATCGATTGTCTTGCCCCATTCAACATCGACAATGTGCTTAATCATCTCTTGTACATCCCCTAGACCATATGGTGGAGGATTTCCTTCGGCTGCGGCGACCTTGATGTAATCACTTTGCAATAGGACCATCAAATCGCGAGTGGGTGGAGTACAGTAAACTGGACCACGATAACCATACTTGTACATCACAGGTAGTTGACCAATATGGTCGATGTGTGCATGTGTTATCACAATCGCATCTAGATTCTCAAACGGCATCAATTCAGGCGCGTTGAAATAAGGAGCAACTTCACTCAGATTGTTGGTCGGTTTGGCCCCTACATCGACCACAACCTTCGATTCATTGGTTGTGACCAAATGCATAGCCCTACCCACTTCGCGATATGAACCGAGTGCTGTAAGGCGGCACCAGGGTTCGCCCGAACGTTGTGGCCGGTAAATTCGGGTGCCGAATTTTCTGAGAAGTGCCTTTCGATCGTCTGCATTTTCTTGTCGATATTTGCGGATATTGTGCATGGTTCTGCTCTCTACAGCCGCAAATCGCTCGGTGCGAATAATCCAACCAATCTCGTCTCGAATCCCCCGAACTGTGGCACCTTTCGGGCCTACAGCAGCCCCTGGGTCATCACAAACGATGGTGCATTCACATATTGCTCCATCAAAATAGACCCGCTTCAATCCCGCTTCTTCAGGAAGCATTTCGATAATTTTGGCCTCTGCATCTTTGGAATCCAGCATGATGTCTGCAGATGGGCGAATTTCGATTCTTCGTTTGATTGTCTTGGCAATTTTACTCGCAAGACTCTCCGTTCCCGAAAATGCATCGGGATTGCTGGTTATGATGGCGATACTAGCCGCCTCTAAGTCAACCTCATAATCGATACCTGATGGTACCATGCTGGCGATTTTCTTTTTCACTTCTTGGAATGTAAGTCGCATTTCTCGACCTCCTTTCGACCCGATACACACTCATCACGAACCCATCTAGGATGGGGCGAAAAAGGCGCGTGCGCCGGGAATTTCAACACTGCTGAAGCAATGCACTGAGTTCTGCTTCGTCCAACTGACGGAAACCTGTTTTTTGGGTGATGACGGCCAAATCCATGCCGTTTCCACTGGCAGCGTCACGCTGAGCGCTGGCAAGCAGTGCCTTAGCGGCAACCTTGAGGGCTTCTTTTTCAGTCATACCTGATTTGAATTGGTCTTCAAGTACACCGTACATGTATGGTGAACCTGAACCTGTTGCACAGTATTCGTCAGGAATGGACCCACCTGCGGAATCAATGGAATAAACGCTACCACCTGTATCATCTACACCTGCAATCAAAAGTTGGACCCAATGTGGGCGTCCGACGAGAATGTTGGCAGTCATTGTAGCCGCACCTTTGACAGTCATCTGTTGGCCACGCTTCAACTCAAACAGACTCATTTCTGCCGCAAGTGTACGAGAGAGTGATTGGGCATGACCGACCAGTCCGGCAGTGGTCAATGCAAGGTTGTCAGCGATCTTGAACAGTTTCTTGACGCTCTTGTTCGCAACGAAGTGTCCCATCGTCGCACGGTGGTCTGCACCAACGACGACACCGCCATCAAAACAAATTCCCACTGTGCTTGTACCAGTCTTTACTGCAGCCATATCCGCGTCCATTCAAAATCCTCCAAGAGTTGCGCAGAAGCGCACGGGGATATATCGTCGAGAAGAGGGGGCCTTTTGAATCCCTCGTCTGACCTTCCCCCGATTCCACCTCGGACCCCCTCGGTTCGCGACGGTTCTTGAACCTATGAAGTCGAAAAGGTCCGAGGATTGAAGAATTGCCTGTGTTTTCGCGACCCCATGGAGGACGGTGAGGCACCCCGCTGGATGGATATGCCTTCAATTGCCGAATCTCAACCAGAACCGGTAGCTCCTGAGCAGCAGTACCACGATTTGGGGGATTTGTACCCCGATGCACCCGTCCCAACAATGCGGGGTGAGGCAATCATCCATAGGGCCGTTCTACACGACTCGAGTGGAATTGAGACACTATTTGATTGGGTTGCAGACGGAGATGTTGTCATTGTTGAGTTGAAACGGCTAATTCAGCGCGATGTTGAGTTTGCAAATTGTATTTCTAGACTACAGGAAATGATTGAAGGAGATTTGTGTGGCACTCTTGTTCAAGTTGGAGATGATCGGTTGATTTTACTCCCTGCGGGCTTTGCAGCCGTCAAAGGTGTTGAAAACGAAGTGTTCGCACCAGACGCATAGGTTCAAACCTGACGAAAAGGAGAGTATGTTATGGAAAGCACAATCGATGTTTCCTGCATCATCTGTGGATTTGACGAAGGTCTAACCATGCTGGCCCATACCGAAGAAATTGCATATTTTGGAGAGCACACACAGGTTACACTCTCGTGCCCGGGATGTGGGTGGAGGCAAACCGATTTCATCCCTGCAGAGGCAAGAGAAGGTTCTTGCCAATCCTATCTGATCGATTCGAGTGAAGATCTACAAGTGCGCGTGATTCGAGGCTCTGCGTGCACGGTTCGATTGGTTGAGCTGGATTTGGAAGTCCGACCTGGCTCGCATTCCACAGGCTATGTCTCAAACATTGAAGGGGTACTGAATCGATTCCAAGAAGTCATTGACATGGTCGGTAGACAGGCTGCGACAGAAGGTAGTGAAGAAGCGATTTCAGAACTAACCACTCTGACAGAAGCAATGTTGGAAATTCGCGAAGGGCAACGCGGTGTAACACTAGAATTCCTAGACCCCCATGGCCATTCGATGATACTGACGGACAATGTTGATTCACGCCCACTCACGCCAGAAGAAATCGAAGATTTGCCCATCGGTCCAGCAGCGGGGTTGATGGAAGCGGGTGCCGCTCAATCAAGAGCCGGCCCCGTGACCGAAGAATGAGTGGAGGAGTTCACAATGCGTCCGGCAACAGATGTATTCTCAGAATGGGCAGACATTGGGAAAGATGCAGGGATGGAAACGGGTCACGCGCCTGCCGTACAGGAAATCCTTCGTGCCGCAATTCCAGAACTACAAGGGTTCGAGAATTTCCGGGCCATCGATGCAGGTTGTGGAAATGGTTGGGTAGTCCGAATGTTGGGTTCAACTGAAAATTGCTCAGAAGCAATCGGAATAGATGGTGCACATTCAATGATTCAGCGTGCCAAAGAAATTGACCCACAAGGAACCTACGTGCATGCAAATTTGGAAACATGGAGTCCTGAAGTCCCTGTAGAATTCGTGCACTCTATGGAAGTCTTGTATTATCTCAACGACATTCCTTCTTTCCTTAATCGCGTTCATCAACAATGGTTGTGCTCAAGAGGAGTTTTCGCGTTTGGAATCGACCATTACCTCGAGAATGAGGATTGCCATGGATGGGCAGAGAAGGTGGGTACCAAAATGGCCATGCACAGTGAATTCGAATGGAAAAAAATGGTCGAAGAGTCGGGTTTTGAAATCCTCCGTACATTCAGGGCTGCAGCAAGCGAAGAATGGGTAGGGACATTCGTGATGATTTGTCGCAAGTGCGGATGATTGAACAAAGCAAGGCCGGTATTGAAAGTTATCAGGAATCTGATTCTTCGATAATGGCCTCGACGATTTCGACTTCAAGAGACGAATACATTTTGTTTCGAACAAAAACTGCAACACCGAACAAAATCACATTCAGAATGATTAGAATGATGACGAAATCAAGGTGTAAACCTGAATCGGAATGCGCTGCGATTTTTTGATCCCACATCGGAATTTGACTTTGGTCATATACCGGTCGGATGTAAATCAGATTGCCTTCATGGCTTGAATCATAATCCGAACTTGGAATGGCTGGATCCAAATCTGTGTACCCATCCATGCGTTGCTCAAATTCGATGTAAACGGGTTCAGAAATGTCCAATTTAAGTAATACATCAACCGTGTAAGGAACGCGTGGCTCCATGAATTCAGAACCACTCAATGGGCTGGGCAAATTAACGGCCATCCCTGTAACGTCAAACTCACACCACTTGCCCCAGTGTTCTACGTCGACATCCAATACGATGTGCAGCGTATCACCCGTGCGAGTGCCTTGTCCTGCTGCATCGTCATTTCCATCTTCTCCAAGATCGATGTTCGGTCTGATTGAGCCCACTTGGAATGTGTTGATGTCGTATTCGAGTGATGTGAACGCGACTTGCATTTCGATGGTGCCGTTTGGAATCCAAACATAGTGTCGGTCATCGGTCGCATAGGTTCCAAAAGTGCTGGTATCACCGTTGTTAAAGTGACTCCATTCACCCTTCCATGCATGTCGAAGTTGATCGGTTTCAAGAGGAATCTCACGAACCCCAATCATGTCCATGTAGTATTCATTCGCATCCCAAACGGTGACTTCTGGATGGTCCACGAACCCATCCCCATCTGAATCTCTAAGCAACTGAAGCGTTCGTGCCAATGCTACAGCATGGTCCACATGGACCAAACCGTGCCCCACACGCCAATCATGGCAAAGATTGGTTTGGTTTGAGACATAACACTGCTCTGGGATGTCATTGCAACTATCCTCATCGTTTCCTTCCTCGCATTGATTTTTCAAAATATCATACTGGGCAGTCAATTCAAGAATCAACTCAACCTCATGTACGCGTGTTTCATTCGAACTGAACCACTCTACATTTTGGAAACCCTGAGCGGCTTGTCCGGTAACCATCGCAGTTCCTTCATCATGGTCTTCGTATTGATACCAAGCTGTACCCAATGATGGTGCGACATCGATCAGAACTGTTGCAATTCCTCCGATGTGCGGAGTTGCCATACTGGTGCCGCTGATGGACATGTAATACAGGTCACCTTGTGTACGCGTAGATGCATCGATTGCAGTGGCTCTAGGTGCAGTTGCCCAAATGTCACGACCCGGCGCACCAACATCTGGCCATGTGTGTTGTTGGTTAATCCAGCCACGCGAAGAAAAGGATGTGATGGCCCCTCCATCGTGTGTTAGTGCCGCGACGGAGATGGCTGAAGGAGTGTTTGCGTAGACATTGGTGCGTAAGTCGTCGTCGCTTTCAGCGCCACTTCCCCCCGAATTAGAGGCCGCAAAAATGACTGCAACACCATTGTCATACGTCAGACGATTCGTCAGTTGCGCAATGACGTTAGAGGGATTGTAATCTCCGTTAGTCCCCCACGAATTGGACACCACACGGATGTTGTAATCATTCAAACCGGGTCGTGAGTTCTCATATGTCCACTCTAGACCTTGCTCGGCTGCGAATATACTGGCTCCATCGCCGGTACCCAATGCCACTATTTGTGCGCCCTTGGCCGTACCCAATCTGCGTCCAGCACTGGCATCACCGTTGCCGGCAATGGTCCCACCCACGTGTGTACCGTGACCGGATGATGTATCGGAATTGCAATTTGGTGCGTCAACCCAAGCCACGCCAGACCATTTGGCAGACCAAATCAGCTTCTCACCAGTCCAAGGCTCTCCACAATCAAAATCTGGATGTTCGCCATCAATTCCAGTATCCAAATCCACGGCAGTAGTACCATCCCCATCCCATTCAGCAAACGCTAGATTATCGAAAATAACTCGGCCTTCTCGGTCGATAAGTGCACGATGCCAAGACAATGACGAATTGACGACGTGAACGGTTTCATGCATCATTGCGGATGGGTTGGTTGGGTCGCCTGGGAGATAGAAATGCTCCAGCAAACGGTTGCGTTCAATGAAGAAAATGTCCTCCATCATTGACAGGTGACGGATTTGCTCGGGTGTGCCTTCGTACAATCCTCCGTGTAGAACATGCATTTCCCCCAATGTTTCCAAACCGATTTGATCAATCCGTTCGCGCTTCATATCATCCAAGGGTGAGGAAAATTGGGCAATCACTTCAATCGATTCGTGACTCGAAAAATGCTCGATTAATTCGGCATCCATCTTTGTGATATCTCCTGCGGGATTGAGATCATGCGTCATTCCAGCAGATGATGTCGAGGAAACGAAAATCGCGAGGATAAACAATGCCAATAACCCGCGCCGCATGGCTTTCCCATACAATTCTCAATTTAGAGCGTTCGCATGTGTGCGCGCTCAAGGCAAAGGTGAATTCAGGCCGAAGGTAGGTCACCTACGGATTCATACAGGCTTGGTCCACTTTCCAAATAGCACATGATTCCCCTGCGGCTACGAGAGTCTTCGGGCAGCGGGTTCTCTTTGGTTGCACAGTCACCAAAACAGCCATCGGCGAATGCGATGAAGACGCGGCCCTGGTTGTCGATGTGTAAGTCATTAAAGTCCAAGAGATTTCTATTCGATGGACTACCTCGGCAATCACCGCTGTTAAGGCAGATGCTACCGATTTGAACAGGATCTGTGGTGGCTCGAACCGTATGGAATACAGGATTTTCATCGAGGGCGTTCAAACTGTAAGTGACATACAGATGGTAACTGACGTTTGAGTTTGCATAATGCGCATTCCCATCCCAAGGAGAACCATCCAAGTTGGGTTGTCCCAACTGCTCAGAATCTTCACTACCTAGATATGTAATTGCTATTCTTCCAGGATCACCAGCATCAATTTGGGGGAAGGCATAGGATACGACTTCGATTGGACTGATGCGGATGCTTTCCTGCTCCCAAGATTCACCTGAATCCGTGCTCCGCGACATGTAAACTCCCTCACCGTTGTAACCGTCAAAGGTTCCGTTTTCATCAGGTCCTCCTGGCCCAGTCCAAACGTGGTAAGCATTGGATTCGGTATCTGTCGCAACTTCAGAGTTCTTGCGAGGATAGGGCGTACCTACATCCTCGCCCATCGTTCGTGTAAACCAATCAAATCCATTGTCCTTTGAGATGATTACTGTCGGAGTTTCCACTCGTGGAGTGACGTATACTGTGCCATCCGGTGCAGAGGTAATGGCTCCATGCAATCCAGCACCGGTCGTAGCCAATCCGAGGACTTGTCCACCAACCTCAAACGTAGCTCCCCCATCAAAACTCGTGTAGCAGAAGATGCCTGCGAGTTTGTTGTAACAGTAGTAAACAGCGGTTTCATAGAAATTTTGCGAAATGATTCCACCAATCCCATACCCGCTGCTGGTCCATGGCCCGGATGCCAATTTGATGTGGTCATTGATTGGAGTCGTTCCCGAGTCATGGGGGTTTCCTAGCCATGATTCTCCATCATCATCACTCCAACAAATCCATGATGTTTCGAGACCCTGCATTTGTACGGCAAAGATTCGGTCGGTAATCGGATCAACCCACCCCCACGGGTCATTGGTTTGGAATGCACATTGTGGCCCAGCTACATCTTCCCACGTTTCTCCAACATCACAAGAACGCATCACTTTTTCAAGTGCGATGAAAAATATACAACCGCTCGATGTAATCCCGATACTGGGCTCAGGGCCATCTTCACCTACATCGCTGAAATTGAATTCCAATGGCAACAATGGGACATCCACAGGAAGGCCATCGGGTCCGGTGACAAATGTGCGAGGGGATTCCATAGGCACTTCCTCAACTGGAGTCGGTTCATCCGAACCGAAGCAACCGCTCAGAGCTGCTGTGAACATGAGGAAGCACATCAGGAGTGCACGCTCGCGCATGGACGCGCGAGTGGATTGTACAGATTATGTCTTCCATTGAGCAAAGAGGTTACTCAACCCAAGTTCCATGGAAGTTTTCGGCATTGTCTACACGAACAAACAGATCGAGTGATGTCCAAACCAAACTGTTGAAACCACTGGCCATTCCATCCTGACCTCCGGCCTTTGCAGTCATGAACTCGAGGGTATCTGATGGTGAATGCCACTCTTGCCAAAAGGAAATGTCACCACCGGGGCTGAAGAAATTGAATGTAGGGTAACCTGCTGAAAAGAACGAACAATGGTCAGATGCGCAGGATTCTGCAATTTGCCATGTGATGGGGTTGCCCTGCGTGGGTTGGTATGCCAAATCCTCGTCAATTGTCATCCCCACCCAATCATGCATCCGCTCCATATTGGATTGGTTTGCTCCAGCGATACTAATAGTCCAGTCATATTTGGTCGCGGAAAAGACCTCACCCCCAGGTCCGATGATGGGTTCTGTCACCGGCGTAATCGGATAATTCAAAGCAACCATATCGAAATTCATGTATGCACGAACCGATACATTCTCCGGTAGATGTGCCACATATGCGGCCGAACCCAACAGACCCTCTTCTTCACAGGCCCATAGAGCAGCGACAACGGTGTGATCAAACTCTAGTTTCGCCAAAGCTTGTGCCATTTCAAGAGAAACCGTAGATCCAGATGTGTCGTCATTTGCACCTTCGTTGGTCCCTCCACTTGGAGGGGTAAACGCGTATGCGATATCGAAATGGCCACCGACCACAATGTATTCATCGGGATTGATACGCCCCCAGTTGTAACCGACGACATTTAGTTGATCAGGGTCATCATCGTAACGCGTGACTTCGACGAAATCAAAGCCCATATCTCGCATTTCGTCGGCCATGGCTTCTGCAGCTGCCTCGTAGGCAGCACCTCCTTCGTGGTTGTTACCACCGGGGCCGGCTGACGCACACCACCGATTGTTGTATGAGGTCGTTAGCATGTCTATCGTGTCATATGCTCGTCGCCCATCGACCAACATCATCGATTCACTATCTACAAGTTCAATGGTGCCATTCCAAGTCTGATCCATTGCTGTCACCCTCAAATCGATGGAAGATTGTTCGGTATCCAGTATCAGCAACTCAACCTCTTCGATTGTAGCATCAAAAGTCATGTTCATCGCATCTCGAAGTACTCCGAACTCATCTACAAAGAAGGTTCCATTGGCACGGTGAACCGTATAGTCAACTGTAGATTTGACAATCAGTGTGTAGAATTGACCTCGTTCTGCTATGTTTGGGTTGAGTTCTTCTGGAACGGATAGATTTGCAGATTTTTCTGCACCATCAATATTCCCAAAACATCCCGAAAGAGATGAGGTGAAAAACAACAGGGTGAGAAAAACAGAACTCGCCCGCATAATACGCGGAAAATGTTTCTG
>DAVT01000107.1:0-14265 GCA_002505685.1 Euryarchaeota archaeon UBA501
TACAATGGAAACCTATCAAGCGATTGGGATCATGACAATGACTGCATTCCTGATGAAGATGATAAGTTGCCGACAAGAGTTGAACTGGGAGTGTACGATGGTCAGAATTACACAGTACCCGATACCCTGTATTTGGATGCTCAATTCCCGGCGATTTTCTCTGGTACAGTATTCGCTTTGAATCTATCAACTGGAACGTGGGACCCCGCAGGTAACTTACCGGTTCAGGTACATGTTGCTTGGGTACAAAATGGCACATCAGCGATTGAAACAATCGACGTACTGTCGAATGAATATGGATCATTCAGTGTCGGTCAATTCCTGTTCCCGGAGAATATCCACGTTGGAGATAATACCACCTACGAAATGTGGGCGGAAGTAACAGAGATGTTCATCCATGATGGTTCAGAATCGAACAAATATCCAATTGCAGTCCACGCAAATCTTTCACTTGACTATGTATCTTGGACATACTTCCGCAGTGACGAGCAACCACTATGGCTGGACTTCAAGACCCACTACACAGCAGATTGGGAGCGGGGTATTTTCGATCAGCGATTGGTTCACGCACCGGTCACATTCTCAGTGAGTGGAGGTCCATTCGGTAATCGAACCAGTCCAACAAATTACACTGGTTTTGGAATGGGATACCGTGCTGATGAGGGTGGCTGGGCAAGCCTGACCTACGTACAGCAATCAGGTTCCGCTGGTAACTGGAAGCAGGTCCGCTGGAACTCAACATACGATAATGGGCCCGGCATGCTGCCTGGGGGTTACGAAGAGATTGTTTGGAACAATTTCACACTAGAGCACGACGTTGTTGGCAGTTATCAATACACGAATACCAGTTTACCAGTTGGCGATTATGAATTCACTGGTCGGGTAGACCCAACCCTCGCATCGGAGTGGCCATGGCCTCACGTAACGGGCGCAGAAACAGATCCGTTCATGATTCGTAGCATGCACCGAATGTACGTTGAAGCTGAATTGATTGTGTCGGGTCACAACCCCATTTACTACTATGATGCAACCCAATTTACTGGAAGCAGTTACGGGGCATGGAGAGCCTTGTTCAGTGAACAGGGATTGAACTCCGCTGGCGTCACTTACGATGAAGCTAAACTCGGCAAGCCGTATGCGGAACTGTGGGACGGTAGTGCAGCATCACTCCAAGGAGAGGCTGCCAAGTTGCGTCCCTTCCTCAGAGTTAATTCCACACATTGGTTCATCACCATGCAAAACGGTGGAGACTTCGATGCACCACCATGTGGCCAAATTGATCCGAGTGATCCGAGCAGCGAACTCCGTTGTGAAATCGTGCCTGAGATGAACACTGGAGAAACCTTCCGTGTGATTGGTAACGTAACCAACCGCACAGGTACGCCATGGATACAAGATCCAATGGCACTGCAAGTTGACCTTGACAGCAATGGTGTATTCCAAGGTAGCCAGGAAACTGGATTCGCTCGTGTACCGACAATGTACGGTGGCGAGGCTCGCTTTGATTACAATTGGACATGGTACAGCCAGTACCAAGCGACCACATATGGTGTCCGTGTAGATTTCACAAATTCCGAATTCTACTTTACTGGAAATCAGACAAATGTATTGGCCGAAACGGGTGCATACAACAACGTTTCAGTCATTGGAACAACCGACTTCCAACTGAACACATTACCAAGATTGTATAGGAACCAAAACACGACGGTTGAAGCACGATTGGTTGACAACGCGTTGCAACCGGTCAAGAATGCTCCAGTGAACTGGACATGGTCTGCAACCGGCGAGAGTAATTTCTCAGAAACCGATGCAAACGGGATTTTCAAGATTGATCTAAACATATCTGCAACCGATGATTTAGGCAATTTCAGTCTGCAATTCTCGTTCCCCGGCAATCCACGCTTACAGGGTTCATTGGTTGATCAACCGATGTGGGTGGTTAGCCGCACCTACGTTGACTTGATTTCGACCACACCCAATTTGCGAAGCAGTGGTGAGGTGTGGCAATTCGCCGCAAAGGTCACCGATGACAATAGTACACCCGCTCAAAGAGACCCCGGTGCCGCGTTGGACGGTAGCGGCGCTGACGGTGGAATCGTGCAGGTCATCTTTGAAGGGACCTCTTTCGACAATGAACAACACCGTCAAGTGGTATTCGAATTGGAGCCCAATGCGGGAGATATCTATGCACAACTTACGTTGGATTCACAAATTCTCCTCGAGGACGATCTCTCGTACTTACCCGATGGTTTTGGTCCGGTGAATGTCATCCTGAGATTCCAAGAGAATTTACCGCACGAAGGTTGTGAGGTGTTGCAGGATTACGAACTCGACCAACAGGGTGCATGGGACCCATGTATCTCCGTTCAAGGTAGTGACCACTACCGCAGAGTGATGCAGTACAACGTCGATGGGTTCTCATTGATTGGACGAACCACACTCGATGTAGACGACCAAATTGTCTACACAAGTGAAATCGATCCGGTAACTGGACAGAGTATCGAGAAGCCAATGGTCGTCACTGGACAACTCGTCGATGAATTGGGTAAGAACCTCACCAACCGGAATATCCGCGTCTCATACGAGATGCAGGGTGGTAGCCAAGGAGTGGTATCCTGTCAACCTGGTTCAACCGACATGGATGGAATGTTCGAAGTCACATGCCCACTAGAAGATGTGATGGCAGGACAGGCACGAGTTACAGTCGAGTACAACGCCTATGACAACAATGACCGATACCGCTACAAGAATTCAAGCGTCACACGGTTGTTCCCTGTGTTTAGTAACTCAACTCTACAGATTACAGAAGTAGGTCCTCTAAAGCAGGACGTCGACCGTTACGAAACCCAAAATGGAGATTCATATCCAGTATTGTATCTCAAGGAACATTATCACATCAACGCATTGCTCGAACAGAGCAACGGCAATCCATTGGGCGGCAAGTGTTTGAACATCTACATCGACCCTGACCAGAATACTAGACCGGTTGCTACCGCAACGACAGGCGATGAATTCGGCACTGTCGAGTGGTATAGTGGAGATAAGGATCAGAACCCGAGCAGAAAGGGAATTGAGCCCAATGGAAACAACCTCGAGGGCTTCCGTACATTGCGTGTTGCCTACGAACCCGACTTGGAAGTACCAGGTGGTTGTCGTAGCGAAACCAACGCAGTGGTCAATGGATCCCACATGGATATGCAGGTTCTTGTCCGCAGCCGAGTCGACATGGTCATCAAGACTCAGTGGCATAACGCAGATGGATACCTACCCGGGGATGAAGTCGAAGGCGCAGTGGCCATTTTGCGTGACCGCCTAGATTTGGCCGTAGAGAATGAAGTGGTCACCTTCGTCTTTGATTATCAGAATAGTACTGGTGATTGGGTCAACTACGAAATTCGATATGTGTTCACCGATGAACAGGGTGTTGCTAATTTCACTTGGACCTATCTTGGAATGGAGGTACCTGGTGCAGAAGATGGCGATTCAGCAGTCGACGGTAAGTGGCGAATCACCGCGATTTTTGAGGGCAGCCAGTCATTCAAGGAATTCGGCGAAAACAGAAGTCGAACAATCACACTTGGAGTAGCCCCTGAAGCGCAAGCTAGCGCTTGGAACATGCAGGTATTGTTGCCGATCATCATCGCCTTCTTGTTTGCTGCCATCATTGGAGCAGTCATGTACAAGCGATATAGCGAGCGTCGCCGTGTTGAAATCTTACGAGGTATCCTCACAGACTCGCTGTTGGCATTACAGGCGCGCAACGAGTACATCCAAGTGATTTTCAATTGCTACAAGGATCTCGTACGCTTCTTCCGCCAGCATGGCTTCATGAAGAAGGTCTACGAGACCACTCGTGAATTTGAGTGGGCCGTACGCCGAGCATTCTACATGGTGCCAGCCGAGCAATTGGATGATTTCTTGGCCATCTTTGAAGAAGCCCGATATTCCGATCACAATATTGGAATCGCACAACGGGATCAGGCCATGAGCACACTCAGCGCGATCACTCAATCCATCTCGATGGCACTCGGTGATTCGATGATTGCGAGAACCGCAGAACACGATGCAGCCCTACATGGCAATTTGACCAAGGCTGGCGAATTTGTCGATTCTGAAGGCAACGTCCAGCAAGCAGGTCTTGATGACGACCCGAATGCGAGTAACTTCAGTCTCTGAACTGAATGACCACTGAGGTGTGGCGGGTGCAAGGCACAGTCCTTGCACTCGCCCTCCGCCCTGTGAAGGGCCATACGGTTACGTTGCAGAACACCATTGCAATGTCCCCTGAAGCGGGCGTCATTGGCGACCATGGTACGAGCCTAAGGCGCCAAGTAACCCTGCTTGATGAGGCCGCATGGAATGCCGCTTGCGCAGAGATTGGAGTTGAAATAGATTGGACTACACGAAGGTCCAATGTATTGGTTTCAAATCTGAATCTCCAAGCACTTGTAGGAAGTCAAATTCATCTTGGAAGCGCCTTGGTTGAGATCATTGGTGAAGTGGTTCCCTGCCATGTCATGGATGCTGCAAAAGAGGGACTGAAAAACGCACTGAAACCGGAATGGAGAGGAGGCGTTTATGGTCGAATCATTCGAAAAGGACAAGTCAAGGTGGGTGACCAAATCACCGTTCACTCATCGCAATAATCGCCCTTGGCATCCAGCAGAATCATCGCCAGATCGACCTGCTTGCAGGTTTGGAGAATCTCTTCATGCATCTGGTCACTGAATTCATCTAGAGAGGCCAACGAGTCTGCATTTGGGTCTCGCATTGAATCAAATAGGTGGTTGAGCACACAGGACACTCCATACGCTTGACCTGCTCTGAATGCGTGGTCTACACCTCCAGCACCCGGGTCTTCTGCCCGTAATTCCATCATTACCTGTTGAGCATAGGCTGCGAGTGCACCATAAACGGACTCCATTGCGACACCCACGCTCGGATCCCCCTCGAGTGAAGATTGAGTGGTTGCCATAGCTGCCTCGATACATTCTCTGAATTTTGCGAAGGCCCCAATGGTATCCTCCCCCTCCAGATTCATCGCTTCGTTCATCAATACCCGCCAGTCGTCACTCATCTCTACCAACCATCGGGGAAAGACGCCAGAACATAGCATTTGGCCGTTTCACAGCCCCCATAGGGGGCTTGTGACTATCCGTGGGGTTCATAACCGAATGGCTGGTCGCGCGGCTACCCACGTCGAGGGAGTCATATGGCAAGGAACAACAAGAAGACCAATCCGGGACTTGTCACCTTAATTGGTGACTTGAAGGCCCAAACACGGTCGAATGGTGCTCCGCTGTGGCGAGACGTTGCGCTACGACTTGAATCAAGTCGTAGCAATTGGGCTGAACCGAACCTAAGTCGCTTGAGTCGATTTGCTGCAGATGAGGACCTTATCCTCGTGCCTGGCAAACTACTCGGAAGCGGTGAGATTTCGAGTAAGCACACCGTCGCCGCCTACAGTGTGAGCTCTTCGGCTAGAGCGAAGATCGAGGCAGCAGGCGGCGAAGTCGTCACAATCCACGATTTGATGAAAAAGAATCCAACAGGCAAGGGGGTGTTTATCCTTGGCTGAAGCGACAACATTCGTGTACAATGCTGAGGACAAGGTCCTCGGCCGACTGGCTAGCGTTGTCGCCAAGCAGTTGATTTCTGCAAAAAAGGCAGGTGAAGACACTCGTGTCATCATCGTCAATGCAGAGAAGGCAATCGTGTCTGGAAAGCGCTCCAGCGTATTGTCGGATTATCGTGCAAAGTACGAATTGAATCACGCCCGAAAGGGACCGTTTTTCCCTCGTATGCCCGACCAAATTCTCAAGCGTACCGTACGTGGTATGCTACCCTACCAAAAGAACAGCAGTGGACGTGGAGCCCTCAAGGCTCTGCGCGTCGAAATAGGCACACCCTCGGACCTCTCTGGGGATTTGCCTGATGGCTGTGAATGGGGAGATTCAACAAAGATTGACCGCCCACTTCCAGAGCGATTCGTCCGATTGGGCGATATTAGCAAGGAATTGGGTGTAACTGTACGATGGGGGGCTGAATGAGCATGGCAAAGAAAAAGCAGGCCAAGGTGGTCAATACATCTGGTAAGCGAAAGACTGCAATCGCTCGCGCCACCGTAAAGGCTGGTAAAGGTAGAGTACGTGTAAACTCAGAACCAATCGAAATCCTTCAACCTGAAATGGCTCGAAACAAGGCCATGGAACCATTGGTCATCGCTGATGCGATGAATCGTCTAGAGCGCGTTGACATCAACGTCAACACAATCGGTGGCGGCCAAATGGGTCAGGTTGATGCCATCCGCACAGCCATTGCACGTGGTTTGGTCCACTACAATGACGGTGCAGAAGGGATTGATGAAGAACTCCGTGACGAGTTCCTAAGATTTGACAGAAGCTTGCTAGTGAACGATCCGCGCCGAAAGGAGCCCAAACACCAAATGGGTCACGGTGCGCGTGCCAAGTGGCAGAAGTCTTACCGATGAGGTGATATGAATGATAATTCCAGTACGATGCTTTTCTTGTGGCCATGTAATCGGACACCTTTGGCAACGCTATGCAAATGGCATTTCTGAAGGCCGGGATGCCGGAGAAATGCTCGATGAAGTAGGTCTTGAGCGGTATTGCTGCCGAAGAATGTTCGTCTCACACGTCGAACTGATCGATGCAATCGCACCATTCAGCGTCACTCGAGCGCAGGAGTAACACCGAATCATCTGTGCAAACAGATGTCCCGGGCCCGTAGGTTAGCTTGGCCTATACTTGACGGCTGGGGGCCGTCAGACTCCGGTTCAAATCCGGACGGGCCCACCTTCGGTGGGCACTGACCGCAGACGGGAGGGTTCAAACCTCTTCCAGACCATCAGGATTCGATGCGACAGCAGTGTTTCTGTTCTCTGGTCCTCGCGACGCTCCTCCTTGCCCCATTTCTAATCGCAGCGCCGGAGGCGCTGCGGGCGCACGCACACGAGGGTGTAATCTACACATCCGACCAAACATGGTCGGGCAATTTGTCATTGGATGAAGACGTCGTCATCGACACCGGAGCAACCCTAGTAATCCAATCAGGAACACAGATCAACGTGACAGAAGACATCACCATCACGATTCGAGGGTCCCTCCAAATTCAGGGTACACCAGAAGCCCCAGTTGACATCTGGGGTTCATGGGTCGCAGAAACTTCCGTCCAAGCACGGTGGCAGGGCTTCCTACTCACATCTGGTTCAATATCGACGGTAGCACATGCGATGGTTTCCGACTCTAGAGGTGGTTTTGATGTTGAACAAGGAGCAACGCTTACCATTGAGTCGACACACTTCACGGATTCAATCATCGGCGTATGGAACAAAGGATCAATCACAGGGTCAGGGTTTGAGTGCCTATCCGCGACAACATCTTGCCTTCGAGTTGATGGTACGGCCAACCTAGATACCATTTCTTCCACAACGAGCGCAGGAGTTGTGCACGTCTACAATGGCGGCGATGCGAGTATAGACACAATCGATTCCAATCAGGACTCAGATGTTCTAATCCTAGATGGAGGGTCAACGTATTCAGGAGAAATTCACGCAGGTGGGTTCACTCGTATGATTCGAGCCAGCGGCTCAGTTTCAGCCACAGTGACACCAGTTGTGACCACTGCTGGTGACACCCTAGTAGATGCCAGTTCACTCAGTGGCCTCATTGTGACCAATGGTCAAACGAATGGCTCAGTCTCCTCACTTCTGATTGGGAGTGTGAGCGATATTGAATTCGATTCAGTCGAGTATGCCTGTGACGGGACATCAAATTGTATCGATGCACAAGTAAACGGCGAGTTAACTTTGAGCAACTCCAATTTTGGTTTGTCTGCATCTGAATCAGTCGCTTTTGCCCGATTCAGGGGTGCAGGTAATGTATTGATGGATAATGTCAATGTCAGCGCTAGTACTACCTTCTTCGACATTGCAGGCGATGGCGAATTGAGTATTGAAGGCTCATCGTTGTCAGGCCAATCACTTGGTACAATTTCAGGCTGGCAGCTTCAGATGAACAACACAAGCGCGATTGGTGAAGAGGATGGCTTGGTCCTCCTTGATGTCGAATCAACGCTGATTGAGACCGAATTCTCTCGCACGTTCGCGATTTCAGATTCAACTTCTACTGGATTGAGAGTTGTATGGTCAGAAGTGAATATGCAAGATGTCACGATGTCGGGATGGAATGATGGTATCCGATGTGAATCTGAATGCATTATCACAGGTACCACAGTGAATTCCGGTGGAGGCGGCAGGAATAGCGGTAGTGGACTCACTATCGACGGGGGCTCAATCGGTATCCAAACCGTTCTAACCTCCACCTCAGATGTCGGTATCGACCTCATACAAGGCGATGTCCACATCGAAGAATGGACAGTTGAAATGGTTCACAGAACATATGGTATTCAATTGGCAAATGATGCTCACGCGACAATTCGAAACATGCCTTCATACACCTCAAACGGTGTGCATGACGGGTTTGGAGATGGGACACTATTGTGGGGGTCAACCGGGGCGCCAGACCTTGCCGTCAGCATCGAGGAATCATTCACTGAATCGACCATCACTGTAACTGATTTAGGTGGCCAATTCATTGCTGGAGCAAGTGTTACCTCGCACGGTTTCACAGAGACTACCGATGTCGCTGGCCAAGCCAGCCTACCGTTGCTTTCAGCAGGCTCTCACGTTCAGGCCCACGACCCCTCTAGCGGCATGGGCTCAAGCGCTACTGTGAGTCCACCTGGGGGAGAGGTACAAATCGCAGTTGTACCAAGTACGGGGGACTGGACAATCCCTTCAGGAGTACATGCTACTTTGACAGGCGACTTCCCACTAAATGGCAATTTGACAATTGAAAGTACAGCCTCTCTAACATTGGTTGATTCAACCCTCTCCATGCCCACAGATGCGACATTGACCATCCAACCAAACGGTCTATTGAAAGGGGACAATGGAACATTACACGGTGGAATTGCTTCACTCACAGCAGGGGTGCCATTGCGTGGTGAAGAAGGAGGGTTGACACTCATTACCGATGTCACATTTACTTGCTACGATCCTTGGACTTGGGTCAACACCTCGATTACAGGTTCTTTGCATTTGAACTACGATTGTGAGTTGATTCTCGACGGTGGTGTGGCTGGAACAGTGACCGTGGATGAAGACGCCTCTTTGGTACAGAGAAGCCATCTTTCTGTCACGGTCTTGGATGTAGGGGAACCAGCAGAAAACGCAACAGTATCCATTGGTGGTTGGGTTCAGGACACAAATTCAAACGGTAAAGCCGAAACATGGTTTACATGGAGAACAGTTGACGAAAGTGGCGAAACTACACCTGAAAACCCATCTCAAACAGTGATTATTGATCACGGTAGCATCTATCGTTACAATTCTTGGAATCCTGCGTTGGGGAATGCAGAAATTGAAGTGATGATTTCAACCATAAAGGAAGATTCGATTACAGAATCTCTGCGTTTGGAATCGGTATTTTCTCCTTGGCACCTCGGGCATGATTTGCTTGTGAGTTCTGGAGCTACTTTGGAAGTCATGCCGGATGCAGAATTGTCACTTGCCCTAGATATTGGCATTGAGATTGAGGGCGATGTTATCGCCGAGGACGCGCGTGTTGGAGGCTACGGCTCAGCAGGAGTTACTGTGGAAGCAAATGGGAATCTACAGATGAGTTCTACATCGTATTGGGGCGGCCCTATATTGGTGGAAGCGGCGGGAACTGCCTCACTTTCATCAATGGATATTTCGTACGCTCCACTAACTGTTTCTTCAAACGGAATCATGGAGATTATTGGTGGAGCAATTTCACAGACAGATATCTGTATTCGGGCCACTGGAACACTGAACATGCACGGGACAACGATTGAAGGATGCGAGATGTATGCTCTTTGGACGACAGGAGCATCACTGTGGATTGAAGATTTGAATATTGGAATCGGGAACTCAAATGGGGCTTGGATTCAACAAAGTTCGGGCACACTCTCCGGTTGGGACACCACTAATTTTGACGGTGACGGGGCCGCTTTGTTCTTACAAATGGTCGATGGAAGCCTTTCGGTGTCCAACATGGAACTTTCAACTGGACAGGGAGAATCAGCCTTGCGTATTGAACAAGCCGAAGAGTTTGAGATGTCCGATTCCACTATCAGTGGCTCGCCAGGTATGTTCATTCAAGAGAGCGAGATGCGCTTGACTCGCGTCGATTTGACAGGTACAGGAACAGGGGATGGAATCACCATTCACGGTACTCCATCGGGAGGCACCATCATCGACGATTGTGATGTCGATGGCTATGCGACCGCTCTACGATTAGGCGGGGGTGTCGAGGAAGTCGAAGGCGTAGGTGTGACGATTTTGAATTCACATCTACACGCTGAGACCTCCATTGCATCGGTCACTTTACCGTTCACGGTGAAAGGAGGAGAATTGGATGGCACCATCCACATGGATGGCCTAGACAAGCCTTGGTCCGCGACCCTCATCGATCATGATGATATTGAAACGAATATCATCGGGGATGCTACTCTGTACATTGCGCACACATGGACAGTAGTTTCACCACAAGGAACGATTGTGAGCATTACCATCCCAGAATTCGACTTCACACTCGGTGAGCAGCAGTTTGAATGGACGAACCCGACACAAATCGAAATCGTACATCAAGCTCACACCGATTCTGGAATGACAGATGCATTGTACGCCCACTGGGTAGCCTCATCTGAAGGGTATCTTCCTTCAACAGGTCAACTCCAACTCGATACCACCGGTCAAAGGATTTTGAACATCGAATTGACGGTAAATGCCGCTCCTGTTGTGACGATTGAAACACCGCAGCCTATGGAAATCAATGCTGGACAGGTTTTGAATTACTCAGCCACGGCATCAGATCCAAACGGTGATGAAATCATCGAATGGGTCTGGGTGTTTGAAAGCGCAGATTACACCATTCTCGTTGGTGATACCGCTTCAGGAACCACGTCAGATACTGAACAAGGCGAATGGCTTCTTCGAGCTACAGCAATAGACACTCATGGGGCCGAAGGTACCGCAACGGTTGCCATTACAGTGAACGCAGCAGATGCAGATAACGACTACATTGAGAGTTGCCCGTCTACTGGACCCAACGCTTGGTGGGACGCACTCAACAACAGGTTTTGCGGCCCTGATGTGTTCGATGTAGACGATGACAATGACAATTTCCGGGATGAAGCGGATTTGTTCCCATATGATCCCTGTGCACATCATGATACAGATAACGATGGACTCCCCAATTCCATTGCCAACAATTGTGACACTGATCTTGTGGAAGACGATGATGATGATGGAGACGGAGTAATCGACTCAGAAGATCTTGATCCACTGGATCCAAGCGTTGGAGTGTTCTCAGATTCTGGAGGAGATAAATCGTTGATTGCAACGCTCTGCAGCCCCACAGTAGTGCTTTCACTGGCCTTGCTTATCGTATTCTCAACCTTTGCATATCTGCGATACAATACCGAAATGAAGCGAGAAGAATAGGTGGTTAGATGCAATCCCAAATCGCCATGATTGTCATTGGGCTAATCGCGTGTATCGTGTTGTTTGATGGGTGGAAATTGAGGCGCGCCCATTTGGATATCCCCAACCTCGGGAAATTCACCACAGGCGGTATGGCTTGGAAAAGCCGAGCAAGTCAAGAATTGGTTCGAAATGTCACCATGCTGGGTGCAATCGTCGTGATGATTGCAGCTCCTTGGTTCCTAGCAGAACGGAGTGGCACCCCTACGCATTGGGTGATAATTTTCGATGTACTTCTCGTCATTCACGGTTGTTGGTTGATTCTTCCAAAGCGATATGCGATTACCAAAGATGCTCTGTGGGTGGATGGTTTCTCGGTGGATTGGAACCGCTTGTGGTGGACAGGATATTCAGGCGGCTCAAGCATCACATTGCAACGAAAAGGTTGGTGGCGATTGGCACCCTTGCCACTCGGTGGCTCTGAGGAAGATCTTGCAGCAGCGGCCCTCAGAATTGACTCGATTATGGCGAATGAGTGGGAAACCCTCAGAGAATTGCTGAGAGAAGAAGAGTAGGTTCAAGAACATCCACGTCCCCTACGGGGACGTGGGATGGATAGAATTTGGGCCCGACGACGCCACGACGGCGCGTATAGAGTCCCTAGCGGAGCAAATTGCGCATCATTCTCATCTCTACTACAATGAGGCCGCACCGGAAATCAATGATGCCGATTTCGATGCCCTCTGGGATGAACTCAAGTCATTGGATCCAGATCACCCTCAACTTCGTCGAGTGGGCGCCCCGATTCCACCGGGTTCAGTAAAGGTCGAGCATCGATTCCCCATGCGAAGTTTGGACAAGGCAACCGATGATGAGGAAGTCGCACACTTCGTTGCCGAAACCACGGCTCACGGGCGCCGTTTTGTTGCACAACCCAAGTTGGATGGCAGTGCTTTGAGCCTTGAATATCGAAGGGGTCGTTTGGTACGAGCCGCAACCCGAGGCAGTGGCGAGCGGGGTGAGGATGTCACATCGAATGCGCTGAGGATTCCGAACATCCCCGATCGATTGTCATGGTTGGGAGATTGTCATATTCGGGGTGAGGTTGTCATGCATCTCGAAGTGTTCCGCGAAAAGTATGCAGACATCGCTCCGAATCCACGAAACCTTGCTGCAGGTAGCCTAAGACAGAAGAATATCGAAGCGGGTAAAGGCGATGCTTCAGATCTGATGTTCTACGCTTATGACGTGTTGTTCATACCCAACTCAGAAAAGCACCCTGATAGCCCTGATGCACTTGAATTTGAAAACGACAGTGATTCAATCGTCTGGCTTAGGTCGGTGGGAATTACACCTGCCGAGGAAGTGGTAGTCACCGGAGAAGAGGATGAGGACACCACGCAAGCACTGCTAGCAGAAACTGTTCGCTGGACAAACAATCGAGATAGTGCCAGTTGGGAAATTGACGGCGTCGTATTCAAACTGGACAATTTGGAGAAAAGGATGCTACTCGGGCAAACTGCTCATCATCCTCGATGGGCATTGGCATGGAAATTCCCTCCCGAAGAAGCGATCACTGTTTTGCTAGACATCGATTGGCAGACCGGCCGAACAGGTGCGGTCACGCCTGTCGCTAGAGTGGCTCCGGTCGTTGTCAGTGGCGTGACGGTAGAGAATACAACATTGCACAATGTCGGCGAAGTCGAGAGATTGGGAGTATCGATAGGCGACAAGGTTCGGATTGTAAGAAGAGGAGATGTCATTCCAAAAATCATCGAATCATTGGGTGTTGCTGGAAGTAGTGATTTAGATGGAAGATTCCATGCTGATGGTAGTGCATTTTCCGGAAAGCTCCCATCCCCATCGCCACCTCAAATACCGACCAACTGTCCTGAGTGCCAAACTGAACTACGTCTCGACGGTGCTTTCCTACGCTGCTCGAATTTGTCTTGTCCATCCCGCCTATCGCGCTCAATTCTCTATTGGTGCCGAGCTCTTGAGATGGATGGTATCGGGGAGAAATTGGTCGAGCAATTGTGTGATGCAGGCCTGATATCCAACATCCCTGATTTGTACCGGTTAAACATGGAGCAATTGATTGAATTAGAGCGTATGGCAGAGAAGTCTGCAAGCAACGTAATCAGTCAATTAAACGGCACACGCCAGATGTCTCTGGACACTTTCCTTTCCGCCTTGGGTTTACCAGGAATCGGCCCAGAGTTGGCAACGGCTTTCGCTGGAGAAATATGTACGATTGAGGCATTACAATCGCTTGATGAATCAGATGTTGAGAGACTTGTGTCCATCGAGGGAGTAGGGGAAACCGTGGCCTTGTCATTGATATCAGGAATCCAAGACAGGGAGGAAATGATTCGAGATTTCAGCCAGATATTGACGATCACAGAAGTCGCCAAAACCGAGGCTCCTAGTGGGCCCCTGATGGGATACACATTCTGTATTACCGGAACGCTTAGCCGCCCACGAAAGGAGATCGCTCTCCAAACCAAGGCAGCGGGGGGCAAGGTTGTATCTTCTGTCTCAGGGAAATTGGATTACCTCATCGCAGGCGAGAATGCGGGTTCAAAGTTAGACAAGGCGAACCGCCTGGGAGTCAAAGTCCTCAATGAAGTGGAATGGGAATCCATGCTTCAACCGTAAAGCATTGCATTTGGCCCATCGTCTTCATGATCATCGCCCGAAGTTCCAAGTTGATGCTCCATCATTGCCTTGATTTG
>DAVT01000107.1:14656-16342 GCA_002505685.1 Euryarchaeota archaeon UBA501
AAGAGTTTGTTCAACTTCTCGATGACACGTGCCGCAGCCCTTGCATCAGGAATACCTCCAGTGGCCTCGGCCATGATGCACATCATGTTCAATTTGCGACGACGACCTTCACCGAGTAGAACGCCACTCATCCCAGCAACCATTCCAGCCTCAAGAAGTGCAATATCCATCTCTTTCAGTTGTTCAATGGCCCAATCAGTTGCACCAATTCCAAGCAGAGTTTCATCGGTATCATCGGAATCCATCACCTCGTGACCGCTTTCTTGTTGGTGGCTGTATGAGTCAACCAATACACCGGCATTGAAGCCCTTTTCATGGCTGTATTCCAAGAGTGCTTCAGCCAAGGGCAGCATCATTTTCTGAGGGACGGGTGCTTCTGATACTAGCACTACAATGCTATCACATTGATCCATATTGCAAACAGGTTTCCCGGCGTACATGCGAACCGGAGGCATTGGCTTTCCTTCGTGAATCAAGGCCACTGGTGGCAAACGAGCGTCGACTACACCTCCTACAAATTTGAGTTCCAACCGCTCAATCAAGTAATGAGCAACGATACTACTGACATGGCTTACACTCGGAAAACAAGAAACAACCATGGCTCCCTCGGTAATGGCTCCATCCGAAACTTTGACTCGCGGTAACTCTCCCATGGATTGGGCCCACTCATCGGTGGTGTTAATGGTTGGGCCGAGTAGAGCAGTAGCGCCGAGGCTTCAGGGGAGGTGAATTCGTGACGATGAAACAATGGTCATACGACGAAAGAGGACACCAATTATCACCCTCTTCATGGAATAATTTCGCCTCCTGTCCACGAAAATTTTGGCTCTCAAGGCAGCGTTTACCACGCAAGGCGGGAATGGCGAGTGCCATCGGAACAGCAGTTCACAATAGTGTAGAAGACCTCTGTAATCTCGACTTATCCGCTAGAGAAGGAAATGAAGTCGGCTGGTTACCACCAACAGCCAACGCGATACTTGAGAAACAGTGGGAACAAGAAAAGGAAATATTTCTCAAAACCCCCCGCCATCCAAGATGGAAGCAAGAAGAATATCCTCGCGCAAGAAAACTCTTGATCGGTTCACTCAACATTCTGTTTGCCAAAGCTCGAACGGGTAAGATTGCGCTTTCAGAAGTCACAGTCGATAAATGGCGTGAAATCCAAAAAATGGTTCTTGCAGCTGAAGGAACCTTGCGAACATCGTGTGGACGATTGATGGGACGGCTCGACCTCCTCGTTTCGGATTATGACGAAGAAGGCAATATTGTAGGTTGGATTGTTGCCGATTTGAAAACTGGCAAACCTCCCGAAGGTGAATTGTATGACACGGTCAGCAGGCAATTGCGATTTTATCGAGACATCTTGTGTGAAAACAATCCTGATCACCCACCAGTTCGTGCCGAAGGATGGTATTCAAACGGCTCAGTCGTCTTCGAAGCGGAAGGCCCCAGTGTTCTACCGGAAGCATTTGAGGCATGGGAAGCGAGTAAAATTACGAGCACACCTATGGAAGCAAGACCAGATGAAGAAGCCTGTGGGTTTTGCGAGTGGAAGGCTTGGTGTCCAGCATGGCTTTGGGCCCAAACCCAAGGACAATTGAAACCCAGTGGCATATTCAGAGACATGGTTGCAGTATTCGAGAAAATTGAAGCTGAAAACGGGATTTGCTTGGTTGAAAGAATGGC
>DAVT01000152.1 GCA_002505685.1 Euryarchaeota archaeon UBA501
GTTTTCGCATATGAGCGTCGAGGCAGTGCATCTTGGGCTGACGTTGAAGCCGAAATTGGCCTTCCTCCTAGTATCGATGAATTCGATGACACTCTAGACGGTCAGGCTGAACATGCCAAGGCACTGGATGGGTATCGACGAAGAATTTCCAAAACTCAAGCCTACCGGGATTTCCACGCTGAGAGAATCGAAAAGGGTCAGCGCGCTAGTTCTCTGATTGGAAATCAATACACAGGTTCAATTTTCTTGGCCATGATGTCCACATTCGAGTCGGACTATGAGTCCGATAGTCCCCTAGATGGGCAGCAGTTTGGCTTGTGCGGTTACGGTTCCGGTGCGAAGGCCAAGGTGTTTGAGGGAGTCGTTAGCGATCGATGGAGAGAGGTTGTTGCCAGTTGGAATCTATTTGAGAGAATGGCGGGTCGTATGGCCATCGATCAAGTCACTTACGAATTACTTCACAAGGGTATTCACGAGGGCAGCGTCCTCAAACCTCGAGGGGAATTTGCCTTGGTCGAAATTGAAGGCGGCGAAGGGGAACTTGAGGGTGCTCGAAGTTATGCTTGGGTCGAATAATCGTTCAGGCATCCCTTGGGAATCGTTCATAGGCGGGTTTCGGTGGCGCATCACCATAGGTGATGATGAATGGCAGATATTGCAGTTCTATTGAAACAAGTTCCCGATACAAATGCGAAGATTATGGTCAGTGGCGGTCGAGTCGATGAAAGCGCCGTCAACAAGTGGTCAATGAGCCCTTATGATGAGTATGCACTTGAGGCCGCTCTAGCCCAAGGTGGCTCGATTACAGCCATCACTTGTGGTCCAGAGCGAGCCAAGAAGATGCTCACAGATGCAGCAGCAGTAGGCGCATCAGACCTGATGCACATCGTTGTCGATGATCTTTCAACACTTGATTCGAATCAAATCGCAACCATTCTTGCAGCAGCGGTCGAAAAGACGGGTGCATCCGTAGTATTCTGTGGAAAGCAAGCTGCTGACACCAATGCCGGTTCGACAGGACCAGGTGTTGCTGAGAAGATGGGGGCTGGTTGTGTAACAATGGTGAGTGAACTCACCGGAGACGCATCTGGATTCATGGCACTTCGACCCAGTTCGAATGGGATGGAGCGAGTCAGTGTTTCCGCCCCTTGCGTAATTGCGTTTGACAAGATGGGCACCGAACTTCGACGACCCAATGTAAAGGGCATCATGATGGCGAAGAAAAAGGCCGTCGAAACGATGACGGTTGCTGACTTGGGGGTCGACCTCGGTTCGTCGTCAGTCACTCTCAACAATCAATCACCGCCTGCTGAGAAACCGGCAGGACAGAAATTTGAGGGCGCAGAAAACGTCGGCACAGTCGTAACAAAATTGCGAGATGAAGCAAAGGTGATTTGAGGAGGGATAAATATGGTAACAGTCATTGCAGAAATTTCAGGAAACAGTCTACACCCCGTGACCGCACAATTGGTTGGAGCGGCCGGAGGGGATGCAACCGTCCTATGCCCTGGTGGAATTGGGGCCTCAGAAGCGGCCGCGATCGCTGGCGTCTCAAAGGTCATCTCCGTAGAAGGGGATTGTTTTTCGGCATTTGATGGTGGAGCATGGGCCTCCGCATTAGGGACTGTGGCTGAGGGTCGAGTTCTTGCCGCCTCAACAGCGACAGGTCGAGAAATCGCAGCACGCATGGGAGCGTCCAAAGGCGTGGCGGTCGTACAAGATGTCACCAGCATCGATGGCAATTCAGTCTCTCGCCCAATTTATTCGGGCAAGGCCATGGAAACGCTCACGGTAGCGGATGACACGATTCTAACCTTGAGGCCGAATACCTTTGCAGCAGCCTCCGGAGGCGGTAGTGCCGATGTCAGCACAGTCAACCAAAGCGCGGATGTTGCAACTTCTGTCAAGGAAGCAATTGCCAAGGCCAGTGAACGCCTCGATGTTGCGGATGCAGACATTGTCATTTCTGGTGGTCGAGGTATGGGCAGCATCGAAAATTTCAGCCACCTTGAAGCGATCGCAGACCAGTTGGGGGCTGCTGTTGGTGCCTCACGGGCGGTCGTTGACGAGTGGGGGATGTCGCATAGCATTCAAGTTGGACAAACCGGTAAGACGGTGAATCCAAGCCTGTATATTGCAGTGGGAATCTCTGGGGCTATCCAACACCTTGCTGGAATGCGCTCTTCAAAGTACATCGTTGCCATCAACAAGGATGCAGACGCACCCATTTTCGGAGTTGCTGATTACGGAATTGTGGCAACATGGGAAGAAGCACTTCCAGCTTTGGCCGACGCACTTTCCAACCTCTGAGATGGTTGCGTGCGCGACCCTCTCGTGGTCGAACCCTCAGCATCTCATGATGCTTCGATAATCTGGATGCATGGATTGGGCGCAAGCGCCTACGATTTTGTCGACATGCCTCGTTTGATTCCCCGGCCGGGTACTCGCTGGATTTTCCCGAACGCCCCAGTGCGCCCAGTTACGTTGAACAATGGATGGAAGATGCCATCGTGGTTCGATATTCGCTACCTTGCAGGTCAATCTGAAGGGGAACGAGAATGTCCAATCGAGGCTCAAGAATCCTCGGAAATGATCATGCAAATGATTGAGGCAGAACATGAGAAGGGGATTCCTTACGAGCGTATTGTCCTAATCGGATTCAGCCAAGGAGGGGCCATGTCTTTGTACACTGGTTGTCGTTTTTCAAGTCGTATTGCAGGCATGGTGTGCCTCTCGGGCTACCTGTTGTTCCCCGAAAAACATCTTGATGAATGCTCAGATGCCAATCGAGATACTCCGATTTTACTCTGTCATGGAATCAGAGATGACATGGTTCCGTTCACTGCGGGTGAACAAAGTGTTGATTTTTTGCGAGAGCATGGTTGGGAAGTAGAGTTCGAATCCTACCCGATGTTTCATGAGGTTTGCATGGCCGAAATCAATCGAGTGGATGATTTCTTAACACAAATTTTGGATTAATCATCTAACAAATCGTAGGTATCTTCTCGAGTTGTACCTTGGACCTGGACGGTGATCGTATCCGTACTACTTTCGCGTGCAGGGTCGCTAACGGTCAAGGTGAATGTGTGGTTTCCGATCGGTAGACGAACTTTAACCATCGGAGTATCACCAATTTGTTTTGACAACCCATCTCGCCAAATCCACTGTTCAATGCCCTGACTCCCCGGAGATGTTGCTGAGCCATCCAGAACAACAATCGCAGTACCATCTTGACTGGCATCGACCACAAGGTCGGTCCCTGCATCTGCTGTAGGAGGGACATGCGAAATGAAATCATCATCCGAAAGCCCAGCCATCAAATCTGTCTCTTCGTCCTCGATTTTCGCCATTTGCTCAATTTCATCATCTAGCATAGCAAACAATTCCGAGTCATCTACCGAAGATTTCCCAGCGTTGAGTTTCTTTTGCTCTTCAGGTGTCAAGAAGGATGCCAAGTCATCACCATCATCGGCATACAAGTCATCATCTGCGCTGGCCACTGGAGATTTCAACTCGGAACCTTCTGCAAATTCTAGCAAATCAGCATCGATTTCAGAATCGGCAGAAAGCGCGTAGGGAGTCGCATTTGGATCAATCCAAAGAATCCGATTTTCCCTTGTGTAATCATTTTGGTTGTCCCCACTCAATGCAATTCTTGTTCCATCCTGATTGGAAACAATCGATTCGACCAATCCAGTGTGCTCGCATCTCCAAACCTCTTCCCCTTCAGCATCGATTCGATGCAAATAGAACCATGAGGCGACCAGTAAATCATCACCGTGCCTGCGCAAGTCATTGATAGTGTACATGGATTTCCACAAATTTTGTTGTTCAAGTTCCCCTGATAACTTGGTTACAGTTCCATCAAAGTGTCCAGAAAGAGCTCCAGTCCCGTCTGCGATTAAGCACACACTTCTAGATGCGATTTCCTCGGAATACAATTGTTCACCCGTTGATGACCAGCGTTCTAGAGCGATTTGTGCTACTTCAGATGGTGTAATTCCGAGTACTTCTCTGGAAAGGAGAAGTGAACCATCGTGCAGGAAGCACATGGCGGAAACCACTTCTCCATCCTCCTGTATGGGTGTTCTTTTCCAACGCAAATTTCCACTAGAGTCGAGGACGTATACATTCCCTTCATCATCACAAACCGCAATTCCAGTTCCATCCTTCGCCACGGATAGTCCGATTAATTCACCAGAAGAAAAACGACCTCGTTTGACTCCATTTTCTGTGAACACGTGGACGTGCCGTCCACCATCGATACAAGCGATAAGCGTACCATCATCCGACATGCCGAGTAAGTCGCATCCGCCCCCTACCGCATGTGTCCAACGTCGTCCACCCAATCGCTCATGTCCGTAAACATCACTGGTATGCGTACCCACGATGATGACTTCTCCTCTGGCAAATTGGACATGCGTTACAGAATCTTCCACATTGAACGGGTCCAATTGAGTCGGTGAATCCGACATGTCGAGAATACGAATCGTTCCATCTTCGCCTCCCCATGCCATCCATTTCCCATCGGGAGATACATCGATGGCCTGAACGATGGCCTCACATTCGATTTCACAAATCGGGTCAATGACCATCGGCATGGTTGGTGACAATGGGTCAACATCTTGACTTTGCCGACAACACGATTAGGAAAACACTCTGACTCTGAGTTTGTCAATTTCGCTTTCATTCCAGCCAACAAGTGGTTCAAGATGAACCAGTGGAGTACGCACATCTTCATCCTCTGCAACCTTTGTTGGAGCTTCGGGCAGATGGTGGGCGACAATTCCCCAAGGGTCGGGGTCCTTTCTGCCACCGGGTCCTGTCATCAACTGGTTGGCATATTTTTCAGAGGCCAATGCGGGGTCCCATTGTTGTAGCAAATCCGCAGATCCCTTGACCGGCTTGACTCGACAACCTCTGTGCATCATCAGCCATGCACATAACACATCTTCTTCAGATTCCAAATTTGCAAGCACAAGCCCCTGAACTCCAGAAGGCAATCCACCAGGCCCCATGAATCGTGATCCCAATAGGTGCACTTTGTCAGGGAACAAAGCGACGCGAACCGCCCAATCCGGATTGCCCAAGTTTACCTGCAAGTCAACATTTTCAAGAATTTTTGAACCCACTGTCGCGGCGAATGTTTGACTTGTCCACTCGCCTTTTTGTCCATGACGTTTGCACTGGACTGCAAAGGTTCCAGTTGGGTTTGGGTTTCTCTCTAGGGCTGCTTTGGCGACTGATTCTGGGTCGAGTTCTATTTCTGAATAAGGATCCACGGCATTCACACCAAATGTGTGTTTCAATGCATCCACAATTTCATCATCTTGTTCCCCACTGACGAATACCAATCCTCCTTCTGCTCGGATATTCACCGATGCCCCTCGGAGGCTACATTGTGCGGCAATCGTGTCCCTCAAGACCTTGGTAAAGTGCTTGCGAACTGGTCTAGATTTGAGCATAGACTCGCCAATCCGGACCATCCATTGGCCCATCACTTCACCTCAGGGTTCGTTGTGGATTTCGATAATCTCATCATTCTTGATTTGAGCAGATTTTGCAGCATCATTTCTCGCACTTTCCAACTTTTCTAGATAGGCATCATCTATGTCACCAGTCACATATTCACCATTGAAGCAAGAGGTGTCGAAACTGTCGACATTTCGAGTCCCACCACTACATGCATCAATCAAATCATCCAATTTTTGGTACATCAACCAATCTGCACCAATTTGTTCGCTGACATCTTCTTGAGTTCGCCCATGCGCGATATACTCGCTCTTTGCTGGCATATCGATGCCATACACATTTGGATGGATGACAGGTGGAGCGGCACTGGCGAAGAAGACCTTATTCGCACCAGCGTCCCTTGCCATTTGGACAATTTTCGCACTGGTATTGCCACGTACGATACTATCGTCAACGAGCAAGATATTTTTGTCAGCAAATTCGTAAGGAATAGGGTTGAGTTTCTTTCGCACACTATCCTTTCGTATGGCTTGGCCGGGCATGATGAAAGTGCGGCCAACATAACGATTCTTGACAAATCCTTCACGGAATGGCACGCCCAGATCCTTGGCGAGTTCCATCGCTGCAATACGGCCACTGTCTGGAACTGGGATGACAACATCGATTTTTTCATCAGGATGCTCAATGGGGATTCTAGCAGCCAATTTTCGTCCCATCTTCAATCTGGCTCGGTGGACGCTGATACCATCAATAATCGAATCTGGGCGTGCAAAGTAAACATGTTCAAAGATACAGGGTGTGTATGTTGCAGAATCTGAGCATTGTTTCTCAAAGAATTGTCCACCTGCGGTGATAAACACGGCTTCACCAGGGTCAACATCTCTGACGATTTCACAACCGAGTGCCTGTAAAGCCACAGATTCGGATGCGAGGACCCATTCATCACCGCCATGGGCTCCTTCCCTTCGGCCGATGATGAGTGGTCGTATACCCCAAGGGTCACGGAATCCAAGAATACCGTATCCTGTAATCATCGCAATAATCGCATAACCTCCACGACATCGCTCATGGACCTTTGAGACAGCGTGGAAAATATCGACAACATCTACATGCAATTCGTCTTCAATGTACATTTTACCGCGCTTGTGCAATTCATGCGCGAAGATGTTCATCAGGACTTCAGAATCACTATTCGTATTCACATGCCGCAAATCTTCTTTGTAGAGTTGTTTCCTCAATTCCTCCGCATTGGTTAGATTCCCATTGTGGGCCAAAGATATCCCGTGGGGGGAATTGGTGTAGAATGGCTGGGCTTCGGCGCAAGAAGAAGTCCCTGCGGTGGGATATCGTACATGTCCCACACCCATATGCCCAGCCAGAGTTTCCATGTGTCGTTGTTGGAACACATCGCGAACCAATCCGTTCGACTTTCTTTGGAACAATTGTTCCCCATCACAGGTCACAATTCCAGCCGCATCCTGTCCTCGATGTTGCAACACTGTGAGGCCATCATAGATGATTGGAGATGCGGACATCCCTTCTTGGGCGACGACGCCAATGATACCACACATAGCGCTTCCCGAATGGTCGTCATGTCGACGGTTTTAGAGTTTGACGGCGTTCCTAAAGGAACGAAATCTCCTCATTTCTTCTGATACATGGTACGATTTCGCTTGTTCCAGCGGTAACCGCGCATCTTGGAAGTGACATTGAATCCGCAGGAGGCGCATTGGCGCTTCTGCTTGTGGTAACTGTGTCGTCCGCAGCGACGGCAACGGATGTGCGTGGACTTCTGGCGCTTGCCCATGCTTGGAGTACCCTTACTCATATCGACACCTAGCGGCCCGGCGACCAACCTTCCGTATATCAGGCTTGCCACCCGCCCTATGGGCGAACCGTATCACTCATTCAGCTCAATTACAACGTCGCCACCGGTAGATTCCATCTCTAACAGTGGGTCGGTGGCGTATTCTCTGCCAGTGACTAGGGCCAACAATAATCCAGTGGTGAGCCCAATTGCAGCCAACATGGCAGTTAGGCCAGATAGCAAAATTACACCCCCTTCTCTCATTTCTGCAAATGATCCGTTGAATTGTGAATGCGCCAGAGAAAGTCCGAGGCCTGCTAGAAGGAACAACCCTACAATCTGTTCTTTCCAATGCGAATGTTGGTGCGCAGAGCCAATGCTCACCATGAGGAGCGCTAAACTAGTGCCGCCGAAAGCCAGAATGAAACCTAGAACCATTTGCTCAACAATGTTGGAGAACTCAACTCCGCCAGAGAGTTGCCACACGAGAAGATCCATGCCGATTGCAAGCAAGACCATGAGTAAGGCAACAGGGCCCCACCAAGCATCTTTGGTTTCAGTCATTCCTCACCCTCCAGCAGGCTGAGGTTTGACCTTAGAACCGCTTCGACCACACTTTTTTCTTCTTCAGACAAAGGAGGTACAACATCTGGGTCAGGCGCCCGTTTCTCAGCCATATAGACCAGCGCAATGAATGATATTCCTGCCGCAACCATTCCCAATAAACCTCCAATCAGGAACATCAATTGTTCCCAGTGGATTGAGTGCCATCCGGATGCACTCAGTCCCTCAGAACCATTCTGCATGATTTCGTAGAACATGGCTCCTCCAGCAATGGTCAATGCACCAAGCGTCAGAGCCTCCTTGTGACGCTCATCCCCCATCATGACACAAAATGCGCCTGCAAGTGCAGCGATGAGGATCAACACACTGAGGAAGGTGTCCACCCATGCTCCCCAGATGGTTTGACCAATTCCATTTGCGATAGCAGAAGGGGGTTCAGAAATTAGCATCCAAGCAATCCAAAGCAACCCTGAGAATGCCATGGCGAATCCCATGGGGCGCAATCCACGCGGTAGAGGTCCCACAGGGGAAGGCCCTGAAAATGTGGCAATTAAAGTTCCAATAGCCATGAATGCTACTGGAATAAGCATGTGGAGAAACACGGCCAGTAAGGCGGTTTCAGATGTATCCTCGCCACGAGTACTGGTGCCGAATATGACCACTAAAGCAATGGACAAAACCAAAACTGGTTTGGCCAAATTTTTCCGGGGGTCCTTTCTATCAGTCAACCAGAATCCGATTGCTAGGCAGAAGAACACGAGGGGTAGCCAAAATCCCACCAGTGGGTCCGACATCCCGAACATGTACTAGCGCCATTGGTTTAGGTTCATCAAGGTTGACCGCCTTTGCGGCGCAGTCGCTTGATTTAGAATCTCCTCGCGCGCGACACCCTCATATACAGGCCGATGGTCGCAGGCTCGCACCCAAACGGTGAGGAGGCTCAAACATGGTCAAGATGCCACGACAGGTCAAGCGCTACAGTCCGAAGGCTGGACGCCACACCATGCACACCATTGAGCGAGTCAAGAAGCGCCGTGCGAGTGAATTGAAGTGGGGTCAGCGCCGATTCCGCAGAGTGATGGCTGGATACCGTGGTTTCCCACGTCCAAAGCCGGAAGGCCGTGAGAAGCCAACCAAGCGCGTCAATATCCTATACCGATGCACAGAGACCGGTAAGGCACATACTCCTCCATGCAAGAGAGCGAAGAAATTCGAACTTGTCGACAAGTGATTAGGTGAAACAAATGGCGACCAGTAATTTCATCCGTGTGCATTGCCGTGATTGCGGTAATGAGCAGATAATTTTCGAGCGAGCAACCACCGTCATCAACTGCGGTGTTTGTGGCTCAGTTCTCGCCCGCCCTGCGGGCGGAAAGGCGCAATTAACCGGCGCAACCGTAGCTGAGATCCTCGAGTGAAGGGGGTCAAGCGATGTCGGATACGAACGAGTGGCCAGAAATCGGCGAATTTCTCGTTTGTTCAATCAGTACCGTCAAGCAAAATGGCGTTTATGTTGACTTGGATGGGTACCCAGGTCGCGAGGGCTTCATTTTCATTGGCGAAGTAGCATCCGGTTGGGTCAAGAATATCCGTTCTATTGTTCGTGAAGGACAACGCGTCGTCGCGAAAGTCATCAAGGTCAAGAAAGAAAAGAAGAGTGTCGAACTAAGCATTAAATCAGTCAGTGATGAACGCCGAAGAGATACTCTACAACGCTGGAAGAACAGGCAACGGGCAGGTCAATTGCTCCGAATTGTCGGTGAGAGATCTGGTTGGGACGAAGCCAAAATTGGAGACATGAATTCCGAGTTAACCGAAACTTTTGGCAGCCTATATGCAGCATTTGAGGAAACGGCAATCGAGAATGATGCTTTGAAAAATGAGGGCTTCAAAGGAGATTGGACATCCGTTTTCATTGAAATTGCGATTGAAAACATCATTCCTGAATTCGTCAATATTCGCGCAGTTGCCGATATTCAAATCCATGGTAGTGAAGGGATTGAAGTCATTCGAAAGGCCCTATCTGCTGCAGAAGACTGTGCATCGAAGGAAGACGAGGTCGAAGTTTCTGCATACTATGACGGGGCACCTGAATACCGAATTGAATTGAAAGCACCAGATTGGGAAATTGCTGAATCACACTGGGATCAAGTTGAAGCCGCGATTTCAGAACATATCAGCGCAGATGTTGGTAAAGTGGAAATCTCACGCCAATGAACCCTCTAACAAGAGAGAGGTTCAATAGCCTCACAAAAGAGCGGCGCGTAATGGCTCGGACAAGATTGCAAAAATGCACCGCCTGTGGGGCGTTTGGCTTGTCCGAAACTTGTCGACACTGTGGGGCTTCTGCTCAAGCTGCGGTGCCCATGAAATTTTCACCTGAGGATGCAAGGGCAGACCTTCGCCGCAAATTGAATAACGTCGAATCCAAAGAATGGGTTGAACAATTGCCATCACCGGAGGATGAGCAAGAATGAGCGCCACGATTCACTGGGTGGATGAAGTGGGTTTGCCTGAGCACCAACTCCTAATCGCTGCAGTTCCAGGGGTTGGAAATGTGGGCAAGTTGGTGGTGGATACACTGAATGAAGAGGAAAATACCACTTTACTTGCAAGAATCATTCACCCAGACCTTCCGCCACACTCCGTGCTTGAGGACGGTTTGCTGACACCTCCTCATCTTTCGATTCACGCGGTCTCTTTGGAGAACGACAAAACAGTCATCACAATTACAGGAAATGGGCAGCCGATGACGCCACGAGGTCAGCACGAAACTGCAGAGGCGATATTGGGACTTGCGAGCGAATGTTCTACGCCCTTTACCATCGTACTCGCAGGATTGAGTGCAAATCCTGGCGATGAAAGCATACACCTCACCTGTCCATCAACTTCAGCACAAACCGAATTGGCTCAGCGCGGAATCGCAGTCAGTACCGAACAACCATCTGGGGGGATGCTTGGGTTGGCTGGACTTTTGGTTTCCCTTTCACCCCTGCACAAAGTTTCGGCAGCAGCCTATTCCGCAGAGACCGTAGGTACCAGCGTGGACGTCGTAACAGCAGACCGCCTCGCTCAAAGAATCAGTATCGATTTTGATTTGGGTCTTGATTTGCCCATTGACAATACACGAGAAATGGCTGCTCGCTTGCTTTCAATGATGGAAGGGAAAGAGATTGCGGGAATCGACTTGAGTGATGATGACTCAGGTGCAGGATTCTATGTATAGACTCGTCAGACTTATCTCAAACATGAGGCTCGACGGACTATAGCCGAGATCGCATAGCCCGGTATTGCGGTGGATTCGAAATCCACTGTTCTCGTGACGCGGGAGTTCAAATCTCCCTCTCGGCGCCATCAACCTCTTGAAGCGGAGGCCTCAGCCAGCATCATGGAGGTCGGCATTACGCACGAAGGTGAACGCACAACAATGATGTTTGATGCACCTGTTGAAATCGCCACCGTATTGGAAAAAATGGAAATCCCACCTTCTACTGTGTTGACCATTGTTGGCGAACAAATTGTCCCCCACACTTCGACCATTACCGGCGACATCGAGATTGAACTCATCATTGTCTCCAGCGGTGGCTAATCCTCACGTCGCTTCAGAATCGCCAAACGTGTATTCTTCTGGAACTTGATTTCGGGTCTCCCAAAGAATTCTGAATAGACTCCATTCAGAATGGCGATTTCATCCCCTGGGCGAACAGAACGTGCGCTGGGTGGAACAGCAAAGGCATAGGCGACAATATCGATGCTTCCGGCACCATCCTGAATGGTCAACCTCCACTTTGGTTTACCCGAACTCGAGCGGAATTTTTGCCATGTAGTGTCGCGAATGGTCATCACACGACCGACCACACTTCCTGCAGTTACCATGCCGACAATGCTCTCTCCATCGGCATCCTCGGGATCAATGATTTCTATTTCTGATAAATCATCCAATTCTACACTCGGAGTAAGGTTCCATTCAGTGGGCCTTCCCCCTTTCACACGAACATGAGAACCATTGGAAATTCTACGTGTGATTCGTTTTGGTTTTGGGAAAAAGCAGTTTTTGACTTCCACTCTGTCCACACCTTGCTGGAGATTGAATTTGATTTGTATATTGCCTTGATCATCGCTTTGAGGCGACAAGAGCCCGGTCACTTCCCCACAGATATCGATTCTTGTTTGGAGTCGATTTGACGGAGTAATCGGCCAATTTCTTCCTTCATGTTGCAAACTCTCTAGCATGGGCAATCCACTACGATTTTCACCATTTGGGCAAATGCTTCTGTGGTCACATCCAATGCATCTTTCCAATGGGTTTTCACTGGTTCCGACATGTTTCCCACCCGCCTCAAACAATTGAACTGGGGCGGGTTCGGCAGGATAATCCTCGACATTTTCACTACGGTTCACAAAGAGTGCATCGTAGGCCTCTCTAAGCTCTGTGTCCAATGCGGCCAATCGTATTTGATCCGGTGCTTCGATAATCTTGACTTGATTTGATCCGGCGTACCAAATTCGTAAATTGCTGACTTGTGAGGTTCTATCATGTGTTTGCCACCACAACCACGCATAGATTTCCAACTGAAACACATATCCTGCTGAACGGTCGTTATCTCCCATCGCCGCCTTGAGGTCGATAATCGAGATATTACCATCCCAATCGTAGACGAAATCATATTCGCCCCAAAACCAGTGTTCGGGGTGAATCGTACCGAGGCTAAACGTACCCGCATCTGGGTCGACAAACCAAGGTCGCGAAATTTCCCACGCCTCCATCAATGTGCAATCTCCAGTCGATGCAGCAGGGTGTGGCAAACTCCAATCATACGGAAAACCATCTGGCGACGGCCAATCAGGTCGAAGCCCCGCTCGAAAATCAGATAGTTTTGGGCCCCCATTCATCTGTAAACATCTCTCAACCTCCTCAATATGAAAATCGATGGTGGCATAAGCCATCTGCTGCATCAAATCATCATCCAAATCCTCTCCACTTCCAATCGACATGGGGTTGTCTTCGAATTCTTCAACATGTAATTGCTTTACATGAGGGAGATGAACATCACACCTTGCTCGGGCCCAAGCCCTCAGTGATTCGATGGATTCCAATCCCGTTGTAGGCTGAATATCCGGTGCGTTGTAGCCATCTCCAGAATCGCGTACCGGCCGATTTTCATCGTCTAGAGGTGATTGGAGAATATCCCATTCATCCGTCTCTGAAACCAACATTGGTCCCTCTCGGAACACTCGGCTGACGACATTTTCTACGATGTGCCCCCGCATCATAGCAGGCACTTGAGGTCCGCGCAGGAATTCGATTCGTTGATGATACCAAGATCTTGGGCAGTTTCGGTACTGAATCAAACTGGTTGCGGATAAGCGCTTGAATTTGCTGACCATCAGGTCATCTTCATCGACAATCTGCACTGGCACGACGCAGTGCTATCGTCCAACGTCCTTGAACCATGCGGAAACGACAATCATTCTTCATCTGTGGCTGACATACCAGTCACGACAGTCAATCGAGTGTTGCGTGGATCGATACGTAACTGTGGGGTCCCTTCTCGCCAACCGATTTCTGCAGCCATCAACTTGATTCGATCTCCAACTTTCAAGTTGTCAAAGGACTCACTACGTCCCATGCCAAACGCGACCACTTCTGTTAGGCCGGTTCCATCCCATACGTGGGCGGTCGACATGGACCAATCCTTGCCCTTTGCATTGGTTCCACTATTTTGTCCCCGACTGATGACCGTCCCACAGATATTCGCGCGCGTGGGAATAAGACCAATTCTTGCGATTTCCAAGTCACCAGATTCATCGATTGGCAGCACCTTACTTTCTTGATCAAGATACAGTCGAATCATCCCCCGCCATTGTCCTGGTGCTGCGTTGATGACGACGACATCCCCATTGTGCTCATGCAATTCAGCGAACTGGTTTACTCCCATCTCTTCGATTACTGCGGTTTTGTCCCCTGCTGTAATTGCAGCACCAATGACAGGGTCGCCATAGTGATTTGCAATCGGCCCCCAATGTCCGTGCAATTTCCCTTTGACAGTGACTCGACTTGGCAATTCAGATATCGCGCCATAGGGTGCTTCTAGTGTAATATCGTCAATCTTTGGGATTAGCGAATGGAGTGGTTGTTCTTGCCCCCCACGTGGATAGTCACATGTATCGGTTCCATGGCAAATTTCGCATCCAAGCACTCCATCTGTTGAAGGTTCAAGGGCACCAAGTTTCAGATCCTCAATACCAGATGAAGACATTTCTGAATGAATCGATTTCAAGCGCTCTGTTTCAGCAGAAAGGTCCGCAACCAAATCCGCCTTGTGAACAAAACCGTCTGCCAAATGCCAAGAATGAGCTGCGACAACAACCCCTTCTTCGACACGGTTGGTCGGCTTCAGTGGATGCTGACGAGTTTCGTGCCACAACCATTGGTAGAATCTGAGTTGGTGGGCAACACCCTCGTGATTTCGACCGTGACCCCGGTTGGCTTTGATGTCGACAATGTGTATGTTGCCGCGCCATCTGTGCGCAACATCGAGTTCACCCGCTGCCCATCCATCCGGATGAAACAATCTCTGTGCCATGCTGATTCGTGGGTCCTTCGCCCAAGGTCTGGAAATTTCCCATGCTTCCCACCATGAACACGCTTCACCCTTGGTTTGCCAACCGTTGCCCGCACCCTCTTCCCAACAGGGTGCTGGTGTGCCAAACGGGTCACCTCCTTCTCTGAAAGCCTCAAGGTGAGGACCCCCATTTTGTTCCAAGCAATCCTTTGCTTCTGCAATTTGCAATTTTATTGCACTCTTGATCATTGCATTCAATTTTTCTCGCTTTATTTCCACTGCATCTCTGCCTTCAGCCTTCCATAGGCAGTTGGACCAATCCTCGTTCAATTGCTCCAGAATCTTATCCACGATGGGTCGCATCAGTGTGCGCAACCAATCATTAAGAGAATCTAGGGAATCAATTTCCATCTTTTTGCCGGCAGACCCGGGTGCCCAATTGGAATCTGCCTCAAGCATGCCTTCAGAGGGGTGAGGGCGTTCCATCCAGATGCCAGTCACAGCTTCTTCGACAATATGGCCGAGTAACATCTCAGGATGTGTGGCCACACGAATTCCCAATCTCCTCGTCAAAAACCAATCGCGGCGACACCGCTCCCAAGTCACAAGTGAAGATGCGCTCAAGCGCCTCCGACTTCTGGCGTGGACGCCGGTTGGTTGTGGTATAACTGGCATGATATCAACCTGCGTAGAAGTATTCGCCGCTGGATTTTTGTTCACGATCTTTGCGACTGTCGAGTTTGTTGATTCTGGGTCTATGGCTGTCATGGTCACGTCGGAAAGTAATCTGAACTTGTTCCAAAAACCGATTCATGCCCTTCCTCAATGGCAGTGGGCCAACTGCTTTACCCGAGACGCCGCCTTCTCCCTCAAAGACGAGTAAGGAATCACTAACTATGTCGATGAAATAGATATCGTGATCAATGACCATCGCTGATTTCTCGTTCACTTCCATGGTTTTCCGGATTGCTTTCGCCGCCTCCATTCTGGCATTCGCATCAAGGTGTGCACTCGGTTCATCCAGCAGATACAGATCTGCTTCCTTTCCCAAACAGATTGCGATGCTAACCGCTTGTAGTTCACCACCAGATAGTCGACGAACATCCTGCTCAATCAGTTTGTCAACCTGTAGTGGTCGAATCACAGTTGTGTGGAATTCTCCTTGGCGCCATTTCATTCCGAGTTCACTATCCAGCCAAAGTTGCACACTCCCTGCAAACTCTGGCTTGACATGTTGGGGCTTGTAGGAAACCTTTGCTTCCATGGTGCACCACCC